>DASRXE010000203.1:0-5020 GCA_035654315.1 Brevundimonas sp. | reverse complement strand
TCGCTGGAGGCGAGGCGGCCGGTCGAGGCGGCCGCCAGCTGGTAGCTGGTGTGGACGCGGTCGGTAGTCTTGTCGGCGGCCTCGATCAGGGCGTCGGTATAGGTGCCCTTCAGCTTGGCCAGCTGGCGCCAGTCGAGCAGGACGCGCGGCAGCTCGTGGGTCAGGGCCAGCTCCTCGAGCACGCTGGCCTCGGTGCCCCACTGGCCGGAGGCGGTCTTGCGGCCGCCGGGCAGCTGCATGTCGCCGAACAGGATGTCGCCGATCTGGCGCGGCGAGCCGACGTTGAACGGGCGGGCGGCCAGCTGGTGGGCGCGTTCCTCCAGCTCGGCCATGCGCATGCCGAACTCGGACGACAGGCGCTTGAGGCGGTCGGGGTCGACGCGGATGCCCGCCCGCTCCATGTCGGCGAGGACAGCCGGGAGGGGACGTTCGAGGGTCTCGTAGACGGTGGTCAGCTTCGCGTCCGCCAGCCGCGGCTTGAGGATGCGCCACAGGCGCAGAGTGACGTCGGCGTCCTCGGCCGCGTAGCAGGTCGCCGGTTTGAGCTCGACGTGTTTGAAGGATTTCTGGGCCTTGCCCGTTCCGGCCACGGACTTGAAGGCGATCGGCTCGTGGCCGAGGTGGAGGCGGGCCAGCTCGTCCATGCCGTGGCCGTGCAGGCCACCCTCCAGCACGTAGGAGATCAGCATGGTGTCGTCGATCGGGGCGACGCGGATGCCCCTCTGGGCCATGACGGCGAGGTCGTATTTGCCGTTCTGGACGACCTTGAGGACGGCGGGGTTCTCCAGCAGGACCTTGAGCCGCTTCAGGGCTTCGGGCTTGTCGATCTGGGTCAGGGGCTCGCGCGGGTCTGTCTCCCCGCCGAAGTCGAGGCCGCCGGCGTTGGCCGCCGGGGCGTGCTCGTGGGTCAGCGGCACATAGCAGGCCTCGTTCGGCCCGATGGCCAGGGAGACCCCGCACAGCCCGGCGTGGGTGGCCGACAGGGCGTCCGTCTCGGTGTCGAAGCCGACCACCCCGGCCAGCGTCGCCCGGGCGATCCAGTCGTCCAGCTCCTCCAGCGTCTGGACGCAGACGTAGGCCTCCATGTCGAAGCTCTGGGCCTCGGCCGCGGCGGGCGCCCGCTCGCCGTAGCGCGGCGTGGCCACCGGGGCGCTCATCGGCTTCGGCGCGAAGGCCGAGGCCCCCTCGCGGGCCGGGGCCTTGCCGTCGCCGACGCGGGTGCGCAGCGAGCGGAACTCCATCTCGTCGAGGAAGGCGGCGAGGGTCTCCGGATCCGGGTCCTTCACCGCGAAGTCGTCGATCGGCTCGGGCGCGGGGGCGTCGCAGGTCAGGGTGACCAGCTCGCGGCTGAGCAGGATCTGGTCGCGGAAATTGATCAGGGTCTCGCGGCGCCTGGGCTGTTTGATCTCGCCGGCGCGGGCCAGCAGGGTGTCCAGGTCGCCGTATTCGCCGAGCAGCTGGGCCGCCGTCTTGGGGCCGATGCCGGGGGCGCCGGGGACGTTGTCGACGCTGTCGCCGATCAGGGCCTGCAGGTCGATCATCTTGTCCGGGGTGACCCCGAACTTCTCCATCACCGCCTCCTCGGCCAGGCGGCGGTCCTTCATCGGGTCCCACATGACGACGGAGGGGCCGATCAGCTGCATCAGGTCCTTGTCGGACGAGACGATGACCGCCTCCCCGCCGGCGTCGCGGGCCTTGCAGGCATAGGTGGCGATCAGGTCGTCGGCCTCGTAGCCGGGCAGTTCGACACAGTGGACGCCGAAGGCCGCGGTGGCGCGCCGGACCAGCGGGAACTGCGGGATCAGGTCCTCGGGCGGGGCCGAGCGGTTGGCCTTGTACTGGTCGTAGAGGGTGTTGCGGAAGGTCTTCTCGGAGTGGTCGAAGATGGCCACCAGATGGGTCGGACCGTCGGCCCCCTTCATGTCGCGGAGCAGCTTCCACAGCATGTTGCAGTAGCCCTGCACCGCCCCGACCGGCAGGCCGTCGGACTTGCGGGTGAGAGGCGGCAGGGCGTGATAGGCGCGGAAGATGTAGGCCGAGGCGTCGATCATCCACAGGCGGATGGCGGGGCCGTCCTGGGTCAGCGGGCGGTCGGTGGTCTCGGCGGGCGCGTCGGTCATCGGCGGAACATAGGCGGGCGCGCGGCCGCCGTCACCGCCCGAGCGTCAGGAGATCCAGGTGTTCCTGCACTCGCCGACGGTCCAGCCCGCGAAGCCTGAATGGACGCGGCATTCGTAGCCCATGCCGGCCAGCGGGCCGTGCAGGATGCCGGTCTGGATCAGGGCGCCGGAGCCGTCGTAGCGGGGCTGTTTGAACGACACCCACTGGACGCGCTGCGGCTGGGGCCGGTCGTCGGGATCGAAGGTCGCGGGGAAGCGGAGGCCGTGGCGGCTCCAGTCGCAGCGTGGCGCCCAGCCGGAGCCCTCGCTGTCCAGCCACAGCGGCGGGGGGACGTTGTCGGTGGTGTTGAACCGGTAGTGTTCCTTGGCCACGGCGGCGATGACGGCGCAGTCGTCGCCGGCGCCGGTCGTCGGCGGGCCGCCCGGCTCAACGGGCGTGGCGCAGCCCCCCGCTGTCAGCGGCAGCGTCAGGGCGGCGGCGAGAGGGGCGAAGGCGCGCATGACGGCGTTCCTACTGTGAGCGCAGGCCGGAGATGGTGCGGTTGGGCGCAATGTCCTCGGCCGAGGTGATCAGGTGAACGAGAGCCGGCCGGCCGGCGTTCCGCGCCGCGGCCAGGGCGGCGGGGAAGTCCTCCGTGCGCTCGCAGCGGACCCCGAAGGCGCCGAAGGCCTCGGCGTATTTGACGAAGTCGGGGTTCTTCAGGTCGGTGGCGATGGTCCGCGCGGCGCCCGGATAGTGGGTCTACTGGTGCATGCGGATGGTGCCGTAGGTCCCGTTGTCGACCAGCACCGTCACCGTGTTGATGCCGTACTGGACCGCGGTGGCCAGTTCCTGCCCGGTCATCAGATAGTCCCCGTCGCCGGCGATGCAGATGACGTCGCGGTCGGGGTGAACCGACTTGGCGGCGACGGCGGCGGGATAGCCGTAGCCCATGGCGCCCGAGGTCGGGGCCAGCTGGGTGCGGCCGGCGCGGTGACGATAGAAGCGGTGCAGCCAGGCGGCGAAATTGCCGGCGCCGTTGGTGACTATGGCGTCGGCCGGCAGCGCCTCGGTCAGATGCGCCATGCACTCGCTCATATTCACCGCGCCGGTCACCGGAACGGGGGTCGAGAAGGCCTGATAGTCGGCGTGGGCGGCGGCGGCCTCGTCGGCCCAGGTCCTGCCCGGATCGATCGAGGCGAGGGCGAGGGCGGCGAGCGAATTGTCGGCCGTGGCGCTGAGCAGCGGCGTCCACACCCGGCCCAGCTCCTCGGCGCCGGGATGGATGTGGATCAGGGTCTCGGCGGTGCGGGCGCGCTCGAAGAGGGTGTAGCCCTGGGTCGGGTTCTCGCCGAGGCGGGCGCCGATGGCGAGGATCAGGTCGGCGGATTTGGCGCGGGCGGTCAGCCTGGGATTGCAGCCGAGGCCGAGGTCGCCGGCGTAGTTGCTGCGGTCGTTGGAGATCAGGTCCTTGCGCCGGAACGACAGCGCCAGCGGCAGGCCCAGCCGCTCGGCCCAGTCGCCGAGGGCGGCGGCGGCCTCCTCGCTCCAGCCGGAGCCGCCGAGCACCAGCAGCGGTCGTTCGGCCCTGGCCAGACGGTCGCGGACCTGTTCGACGAAGACCGGGTCCAGCGCCGCCTTCGCGGGAGTCACCGGCCGGATCGGGGGCGGGCCGCCGTCCTCGTGCAGGATGTCCTCGGGCAGGGCGATGACCACAGGCCCCATCCGCCCCTGCAGGGCGGTGGCGAAGGCGCGCTCGACCACCTCGACCGTGCGGGACGGGGTCTCGATCTCGGTGGCCCATTTAGCGAGGCCGCCGAACACCTCGCGGTAGTCGACCTCCTGGAAGGCGCCGCGGCCCCGGTCGGTCAGGGCGATCTGGCCGACGAACAGGATCATCGGGGTGGAGTCCTGATGCGCCGTGTGCACGCCGATCGAGGCGTGGGTCGCGCCCGGCCCGCGTGTGACCATGCAGACGCCCGGCTTGCCGGTCAGCTTGCCCCAGGCCTCGGCCATGTTGGCCGCGCCCGCCTCGTGGCGGCAGGCGATCACCTCGATACGGTCGCGCACGTCGGCGAGGGCGTCGAGCACCGCCAGATAGCTCTCGCCCGGCACGCAGAAGACGCGGTCGATCCCGTTCATGACGAGGGTCTCGACGAGGCGGCGGGCGGCGGTGTTCGCGGGCTGTGTCATGGCCGCGACGTAGCAGATCAGACGGGGCGTTGACCATGCAACCCGGTCGTCCGGACCGCGTTTACGGCCAAGGTTGAATTCCAGGGACCCGCCATGAAGAAGTTCGTCACTCTGAGCCTGATCGCCGCCGCCCTGGCCATCTCGGCGTGCAACACCATTTCGGGCATTGGCCAGGACGTCCGCGCCGCCGGCGACGCCGTCACCTCCGGGGCCGAAAGCGCCAGGAACTGAGGCGGTTCAGTCGTAGCTGACGCCGGTCAGATACAGCCCCTCCGACGGCGCCACCGGCCCGCAGGCGGCGCGCTCCTTCGCGTCCAGCGCCGCCGCCACGTCCCCGACCGCCCAGCGCCCAAGCCCGACCTCCGCCAAGGTCCCGGTCATCGAGCGCACCTGCCGATGCAGGAAGCTGCGTGCCTCGAACACCAGATGCACCTCCTCGCCGACGCGGGAGACGCGGGCGACGTCCAGCGTCTTCAGCGGGGATTTCGACTGGCAGTTGATGTCGCGGAAGGTGGTGAAGTCATGCAGGCCGACCAGCGCCTGGGCCGCCGCCTGCATGGCGTCGGCGTCAAGCGGCTTCCTGACATGCCAGACCTGGCCGCGGTCCAGCACCGGCCGGCCGGGCCGGTTGAGGATGCGGTACAGGTAGCGCCGTCCGGTGGCCGAGAAGCGGGCGTGCCAGTCCGCACCGGCCTCGATGCAATCCAGCACCGCCACGGCCTCGTGG
>DASRXE010000202.1:0-10936 GCA_035654315.1 Brevundimonas sp. | reverse complement strand
GCTCGAGGGGCTGACCATCACCGCCCGCACCGTCTCCAACCGCCGCCTGCGGCTGGCCACCGAAACCATGGCCGACGCCGTGCGCGAAGGCGGCGGCCTGTCCGCCGCCATGCGCCGGGCCGACGTCTTCCCGCCGATCCTCGTCTACATGACCGCCTCGGGCGAGAGCAGCGGTCGGCTTGAGCCGATGCTGGAGCGCGCCGCCGACTATCTGGAGCGCGAGTTCTCGACCTTCACCGCCGTGATGCTGAGCCTGCTCGAGCCGGCCATCATCGTCGTCATGGGCGGCGTCGTGGCGATGATCGTCCTGTCGATCCTGCTGCCCATCCTTCAGATCAACACCCTGGCCATGGGGTGAGGAAAGTGAGCGTCATGACTGAACAAGACCGCAAGACCGCCGAGGCCCGCCGCAAGCGCTCGGGCTTCACCCTGGTGGAGCTGATGGTGGTGATCGTCATCATCGGCCTGCTGGCCACGGTGGTCGCCATCAATGTCCTGCCCAGCCAGGACCGGGCTATGGTCGGCAAGGCGCGGGCCGACATCTCGGTGCTGGAGCAGGCGATCGAAACCTATCGCCTCGATAACCTAGCCTTCCCCGACGACCTGCAGGCGCTGACGGCCCCCCCCGCCGGACTGACGCGCCCGGAGCGCTACCGTCAGGGCGGCTACATCCGCCGCCTGCCCGAGGACCCGTGGGGCAATCCCTACCTCTACCGCCGTCCCAGCGCGCACGGCGGCCAGTTCGATGTCTTCTCCCTTGGAGCGGACGGCCGCGAAGGGGGCGAGGGCAATGACGCCGACGTCGGCAACTGGCAGGCCTGATCGCCGGGCCCGCCGCAGCGGTTTCACGCTGGTGGAGCTGCTGATGACGGTCGCCATCATCGGTCTCGCGGCCGGCGCGGTGGTGCTGTCGGTGCCCGATCCCCGGCCCTCCGTATCGGAAGATGCCGAGCGCTTCGCCGCGCGCCTGTGGCGGGCGCGGGAGGAGGCGGTGCTCACTAACCGGCCGGTGGCGGTCGAGGCGACGGCCGCCGGCTATGGCTTTTCGACCTTCGACGGCGCCGAATGGTCGCCGCTGACCGAAGGGCCGTTCGGGGCGGAGGCGTGGAGTTCCGGCGTCTCCGTATCGCCCGCCGACCCGATCCGGCTGGTGTTCGATCCCACCGGCGTCGCCGAGCCCGCCACCGTCATCCTGAACCGCGACGGCAAGTCCTCCCGCATCGAGATCGACGGGGCGGGCGAGGTTACGATCGATGGCTGACCGTTCCGGCTTCACCCTGATCGAGCTCCTCGTCGCACTGGCGGTGTTCAGCCTCGCCGCCTTGGCTTTGCTCAATCTGTCGGGCGAGAACACCCGTTCGGCCGCTCGGGTGGAGACCCGCACCCTCGGCGGCCTCGTCGCCGAGAACCTCGCCGTCGAGGCGATGATCGATCCTCGCCTCGCCGAAGGAACCAGCGACGGCGCCGTCCCGCTCGCCGGCCGCCAGTGGCGCTGGACCCGGTCGGTGCAGGGGGTCGAGACCGGCATGCTGCGCATCGACATCGCGGTTTCCACCGACGAGGGTCAGGCCGCCGACCGGGTCCTGTTCCGGGCGGTGCCATGACCAGCGCCCGTTCCGGCTTCACCCTGGTGGAGGTCCTCGTCTCCCTGCTCATCTTCGCCCTGATCGCCGCGGCGGGAGCGGCGGTGCTGAGCCTGTCGATCGACAACCGCTTCGCCATCAAGGCCGCGACGGACCGGACGGCCGACCTGCAGCGCATGCGCAGCCTGCTGAAGGCCGATCTGGGTCAGGCCAGCGGCCGCCGCTCGCGCGGTCCCACGGGCCGGCCCATGCCGCAGCCGATGAGCGGCCCCACCGCGCCCGGCGATCCGGTCCTGGTGCTGACCCGCGCCGGCTGGAGCAATCCGGGGGAACAGGCCCGGCCGTCGCTGCAACGGGTCGAATACCGGCTCGTCGAGGACCGGCTGGAGCGCCGCGTCGCCGGCCATCTCGATGGTGCCCGGCCGGGACCGCCGCAGGTGCTGTATCGCGGGGTCCACGACCTGGCCGTGGCCTTCGTCAGGGACGGGCAGGAGGCGCCAGCCTATATCGTCACCGCCGAACGGCCGCTGCCGGACGCCGTGCGGCTGCGAATGACGCTGGACGGCTACGGCCCGGTCGACCAGCTGTTCCTCGTCGGCGGCGGCTGATGCGGCCGGGGTCAGACAATCGCGAGGGCATGGCCCTGCTGACCGTCCTGCTGCTGGTGGCGGTGATGTCGGTGGTCGCCGTCGCCGTGCTGGACGACGTTCGCTTCTCGGTGCGCCGCGCGACCAACGCCGAAACCCAGGCCCAGGCCCAGTGGTACGCCTCGGGCGCCGAGGCCCTGGCCCGGCGGCAGGTCGCGCATCTGTTGGCGGCCGGCCTCGCCCGGACCCCTCTGGAGCCGGACTGGAACGGCCGTCGCCTCGGCTTTCCCATCGACGGCGGCTCGATCAGCGCCGTGGTCACGGACGGACAGGCCTGTTTCAACCTCAACAGCCTGGTGGAGGGCTTCGGCGAGGACCTCCTGGAACGCCCGCTCGGCAGGGCCCAGTTCCTCGCCCTCGGCCGGGCCGTCGGCGCGCCGGACAGCCGCATGCGCGCCGTGGCCGACGCCCTGACCGACTGGCTGGACGCCGACAGTGTCGCCCGCCCGCTCGGGGCCGAGGACGGCGCCTACGCCGGCCTGGCCACGCCCTACCGGACCGGCGGGGTGATGCTGGCCGAGGTCAGCGAGTTGCGTGCGGTCAAGGGGGTCGACGCCGACCTCTACAGCCGCCTGCGTCCGTATGTCTGCGCCCTGCCGACGAGCTGGCTGTCGCCGCTGAACGTCAACACCCTGACGCCGGAGCAGGCGCCCCTGCTGATGATGCTGACCGACAACGCCCTGGACCGGCAAAGCGCCCGCGCCGTAATCGCCCGGCGCCCGCGAGACGGCTGGCCGGACGCGGCCGCCTTCTGGGCCCAGCCCGCCCTCGCGGCGGTCGAGGTCCCGGACGAGGTCCGCGAGCAGGTCACCGTCCTGACCCGCTATTTCAATCTCCGCATCGACGTCGACTACGGCGGCGGCCGCGCGGTCCGCACCGCCCTCCTGCACGCACAGCCCGACGGGGACGTGCGGACCGTCATCCAGCGCTGGACTCCCGAAGAATGAAACCCACCCGCCTCGTTCTCATCCCGACGCTTTCCGGCCAGCCGGCGCCGTACATGATCGTCGCCCCGGACGGCGCCGTGCTCGACCGCGGCGTGCTGGCCCTCGACGCCCAGGAGCGGCCGGAGCCGATGCGCACTGTCGCGGTCTGTCCTGGCGCCGACGTTTCGATCCGCTGGCTCGACCTGCCGCCCGGCGGCGGCGCCCAGCTCCGCGCCGCGGCCGCCTGGAGGCTTCGCGACGACCTCGCCGCCACACCGGATCGGGTGGCGACCGTGGTGGGTCCGCGGGCGGACCCGGGCCAGCCGCGCCTCGTCGCCGTGGTCAGCCATGGCCTGCTGCAGGCGTGGTCGGACTATCTCGAGGCTCTGGGGGTTCGCGCCGACGTGCTCACGCCGGACATGCTGACCCTGGCCGAGCCCGGGGAAGACGATGCCGTCCTGGCGGTCACCTTCGGAGAAAACGTGGCCCTGCGCGGCCGACGCTTCGCGGTCACGGTGCAGCCTGACCTCATGGAGCTGGTCGTCGGCGACCGTCGCGTGGTCCCCGTCGTGGATTCGGCCGTGGTCGAGGGGGCCCTGGCGGCGACGGCGCGTTCTCCGGCCATCAACCTGCTCGACAACGGCGCCCGGGAGCGCACGGCGGCGCGGGTCGGCTGGCGACGGGCGGCGGGACTGGCCGCGGCCCTGGCGGTCTCCCCCCTGCTGCTGATCGCCGCCGCCGCCGCGCGCGACGACATGGCCGCCCGCCGGCTGAATGCGGAGGCCGTCGCGGCCATCGCCGCCGTCACGCCTGATCTGGCGCGGGAGCCCGACCCGGTCGCCGCCCTGCGCCGCCGCGCCGCCGCGGCGCCGCCCCCGGGCGGCGTCACGGCCGCCGCCGCCGCCCTGTTCACCGCCGTCGAGGGGATCGAGGCGGTCGAGCTCGACGCCCTCCTCGTGGCGCCCGACGACGGGATGCGGGCTACGCTCAGCCACCCCGCATATTCGGACATGCAGGAACTCGACCGCCGGATGGCCGACGCCGGCATGTCCGTGACCGAAAACGCCACCCTCGACGACGGCGGCCGTGTGGTCAGCGACATCAGCATCGGAGCCCGCCCATGAACCGCCTGCTCGCCCAACTCCATCAGGCGTGGGACGGCCGCACGCGCAGGGAGCGGCAGATGCTGACCGTGATGGCCCTGCTCGTGGCGGCGGTGGTCGTCTGGCTGGGGATCGTCCGGCCGCTCGATGGCTGGCGGCACGAGGCGGCCGGGGATCGCGCGCGGGCCGAGGCCCATCTGATCGAGGTCCGGACAGCCCTCACCCGGCTCGCGTCCGGGACCGAGGGCGAGGGCCGCGCGACGGACGCCCGGGGACTTGAGCCCATGTTGCTGCAGACGGCCGAGGCGGCCGGGCTTCAGCTCACCACCGGGATGGATCCGTCCGGCCGGTTCGGCTTCCGCGCCGCCAACGCCCCAAGCGCCGCCGTCTTCGGCTGGCTGGCCGCGCTCCAGACGACGCACGGCCTTCAGCCCGTCAGCCTCAGCGTGGTCGAGAACGCCGACGCCTCCCTGCAGGTCGAGGGGGCGTTCTGAGCCGCCCCCTCCATCCTTCAGACCATCGGCCGGATCAGAAGGCCGCGCGCACCGTGAGCTGATACAGCACGCCCGAACGCTCGCTCTCCAGTTCGTATTCGTCGAGGTCGCCGTTGACGCGGTTGTCGAGGATCTCCTCGATCGAGTCGCCGTCGTACTTCATGAAGGTCTCGCGCTTTTCCTTGTCGAGCAGGTTCTGCGCCGACAGGCGGATCACGATCCGCTCGCCGAACCGCTTCTCGACGAAGGCCTCCAGGTCCTGGTCGTACTCGACCTTGACCAGCTCATCGAGGCCCGACTCATAGCCTTCGTCGCGGCCGTACAGGCTGGCCCCGAAGCTGGCGCCCCAGTCGGGCAGGTTCTGGATGAAGCCGACGTTCCAGACGTTTTGCGGCTGGTTGCGGAACTGGCGTTCGAGGCCGGTCCACGGATCGGTCACCTCGCTGTCCAGCCAGGTGTAGTTGAAGAACACCCCGGTCTCCGGCATGCCGAAGACGTCGAGCGGCGCCGACAGGTCGACTTCGACGCCCCAGGTGGTCCCGTCGCCGATGTTGCGCGGCTCGACCAGGTTGTAGGCGTCGTCCCCGGCGTCGACCGGACCGCCGTCCTCATCGACCTCGAGGCCCGTGTCGGTCAATTCGAGCAGGTTCTCGATCTCGCGGTAGAACAGGTTGACGCCGAAGACGCCGCGCGAACCGATGCGACGCTCGTAGCCGAGGTCGAAGCCGGTCGCAAACTCGCTCTCCAGCAGCGGATTGCCCTGCAGGGCGTCCTCGTCCGCCGGTTCCTCGCTGGCGATATAGGGGGCCAGGAAGCTGTACTCCGGCCGGCGCTGGGTGCGGGCCCAGGAGGCGCGGAACTGGTCCTGCCCGGTCGGCGACCAGGTCAGGTGCAGCGACGGGAAGAATTCCTGCGCGTCGGAGGAGACGACGCCGAGGTCGCTGGTCACGTCCCGCTCCATCGACTCGTAGCGCACGCCGGCGTCGACCGTCAGGGCGTCGGTCGGCTCCCAGGTCAGGCGCGCGAACGGCTCCAGCCGGGTTTCCTCGATGGTGTAGATCGCGCCCGGGGCGGGATCCGCCTCGCCAATGGCGCCGTTGTCGATGTCGAACTCGATCTCGGCGGCGTCCCGCTCCTTGATCAGATAGTCGAGGCCGACCTTGAGGCGCAGCGAGTCGGGGCCGACGGCGTAGGCGGCGCCGAACTCGTATTCGTCGTCGGTGATGTCCGTCTCGATGTATTCGTCGAACTCCAGCGGGTCGCCGGCGTCGGCAGCATCTACGCGGGACGTGGTTTCGTCGCGGAAGCCCGACCAGCCCGCCTTGAAGTCCAGCTCGCCCGGACCGACCTCGAACTCGCCGTCGACGCCCAGGGCGTAGCTCTGCTGGCTGATGCGTTCGGCCTGGACCTCGGTCTCTTCCAGTTCGTCGAACACGCCCGAGCCGTTGTCGACATAGGTCAGCGAGGTCTCGTCCTCGTCGCGATCTGTGTCCACCGCCAGGCCGTTGAAACGCAGGCGACCGCGGTCGAAGCGGACGGTGTATTCGGCGTTGGCCGACAGGTCCTCGCCGTCGCGGGTGTCGTCCTGCAACTCGATGTTGTCGAGCGCGCCGCCGTCGGCGGGCACGCCGTCATAGCGTTCCGACCGCTTCTCCTTCGGATTGCGCCGGCCCTGGTAGTTGAGGGCGGCCCACAGCGAGGTGTTCTCGGTATTGCCCGCCCAGGAGATCGAGCCGGAGCCGCGCATCTCGCCGTCGCCATTGACCAGCACGCCGGCGCGCACGGCGCCGCCTTCCAGCTGGGCGCCTTCCTTGAGCACCACGTTGATCGCGCCGGCGACGCCGTCCGACGGCTGGTCGGCGCGCGGGCTGCGAATGATCTCGATGCGCTCGACCAGTTCGGCCGGGATGCGGTCGACCATGAAGGCGCCGTCGTCCTCGCCGCCGGGCGCGCGGCGACCGTTGATCAGGATGTTGGTATAGCCGGGCGGCAGGCCGCGCATGGACACGCCGTCGAATTCCAGCACGTCCGAGGTGAAGGTCACGCCCGGCACGCGCTTCAGCATCTCGCCGACCGAGACCGGCTCGAAGCGCTGAAAGTACTCGAGGTCATAGGACAGGATCGGGTTCTCGTCCCTGGTCCGGTTGCGGAACACGATCTCCCCGTTGACGATGACGTCCTCGACGGCCGTGGCGTCGACCGGGCCGGCGGCCTCCTGGGCGCAGACGCCCCCGGCGAGAACGAGCGGCGCGACAGCGGCGCCGAGCAGAAGCTTGAGTTTCATGACGAGCATCCCCGAAGCCCGGTCAACCCCGCGGCCGCCGGTTCTGTGGCTCAGCTAGGCCGGTGCGACGACGGCCCTGCGATGGTTTGGCGAAGGCCCGTTGGCCCTTTTCCGATAGTCCGGTGACGTTTGCTCCGGGGGCGGACGGCCGGTCATCGAACCGACGCCGGATCGTCACGGAGCTTGCGTTGACGCTCCGGTGAATGCGTGGTCTGGCCGGGCCACAGCAAGCTCTACGGACGCGCCATGATCATCCGGACCATGACGGCCCTCGTGGCCTCCACCGCCCTCCTCGCCGCCTGCGCGACCCATGACGGGGATGTCCAGGGACAGGGCGCGGCCGTGCAGGCCCGGCTCGAGACCCCGTCCGTCGGCACGGCCGGGCAGGACGCCGCCGACGACCCCGCCATCTGGGCCTCGGCCGTTCCGGTCCAGATCGGCGGCGTCTCGACCCGGGGCTTCGTCGCCGGCACCGACAAGAAGGCCGGCCTGTACATCTACGGTCTCGACGGCGCGGTGCTGCAGTTCCTGCCCGAGGGCCTGCTGAACAACGTCGACCTGACCGAGGGCCTGTCGGTGAACGGCCGTCCGCAGGTAGTGCTCGGCGCGAGCGACCGCACTCCGGGCAAGACCGGCGTCGCCCTCTATCTGTTCGATCCGGCGAGCGAGGACGGGGTCCGTCCATGGGGAGCCATCACCTCGGACGTGATCGAACCGTACGGCTTCTGCTTCGCCCGCCGCGGCGCCGAGGTGCACGCCATCCTCGTCGGTCACGAGGGCGAGGTCCGCCAGTTCGTGCTCAGCGTTGACGCCGCCGGCCGCCCGGCCGCGCGGGAGGTTCGCCGCTTCGAGATCGGCACGATCTCGGAAGGCTGCGCCGCCGACGAGGCGACCGACGCGCTCTATATCGCCGAGGAAAACGTCGGGGTCTGGCGCTACCGCCTCGACCCGTCGGCGGGCGATGCCCGCGCCCTGGTGCAGCCGATCGCCCCCGGCGTGCTGGTCGCCGACGCCGAAGGGCTCGCCATCATCGAGGACGGCGCGGCCCGCTATCTGATCGGCTCCAGCCAGGGCGACTCGACCTTCCCGGTCTGGCGCATCGACGGCCCGCAGCCGGTCTACGCCGGCCGGTTCGTGGTCGAGGCCGGCGCGGTCGACCGCGTCACCGGGACGGACGGCGTCGACGCCCTCGGCGGCCCCGTCGGCGACGCCTTCCCGGAAGGCCTCGTCGTGGTCCAGGACGACGTCAACGACGCCGGGACCCAGAACTTCAAATACATCGACTGGCGCGACATCCGCGCGGCGTTGGAGGTGTAGGTCCCAAGCGCGCTGTCCCGCCAAGGACCGGAGTAGCTTGCCTGCAGTCGCCGGGCCTCTTGGCGCGGAGCAGCCGTTCGTGGAATGCCGATTATGCGCATTTCGCGAACGACGCGGGAACAGGCGAGGGGAGGGGAGGCCCGCTTCGCGCCAAAACCGGACATTGGCACCGCAGCGAGAACCGGACCTTCAGTCCGCATCTCGCTTAAGGACTGCTTCCGCCCATTGCGGGCGTTGCTAGACCGGCAGTCCTTCCTGCCGTTAAAGCGTGCCGATGGCAGCCCCCCACCCGCTCGATGCCCCGATACTCTCAAGTCTGACAGGTCGGCACTCGCACTTCGCCGTCAAACGGTCCGGGGCGTATCGCTACGATCCCGACTATGCAGTTTTCGCCGCTGTTGAAGATCATTCAGTCGCCAGTCTGGCTGGTCTCGCAGAACTGGCGCGGCTCGGCGACGTCGCCCTCATGGACGCAGACGCACCTTCGGCAGGGCCGTCGCTCGAACTCTGTTCCGAGAATGCGGGTGTCCAGATGGTGGTTGCGGGGCCGCCTGAGGCTAAACCGATTGATGTCAGGATAGGCCAGCTTGGGGAGGACGACGCAGGTGACATGCTTGCCCTCGCCACGCTAACAGAACCGGGGCCATTCTTCGCCAAAACGCACTGCCTGGGCGAGTTCTATGGGGTCCGCGAAAAGGGGCGGCTGATCGCGATGGCGGGGGAGCGGTTGAAGCCGCAGGGCTTCACCGAAATCAGCGGCGTGTGCACTCATCCCGATTACCAAGGCCAAGGTCTTGCAGCCGCCCTCGTCGGACTGATGGTGCGGCGCATCTCTGAACGCGGGGAGACCGCGTTCCTCCACACTTACGCGCGTAACACCGGCGCGATAGCCTTGTATCAGCGGCTCGGGTTCTCGCTCCGACGTGAGGTCAGAATGCTCCGGCTGACCAGAACCAGACACTGAACCCGCGAGCTTCTGATGGCGGGACGCCACGTCGGCTTTCCGCCCTTAGGGGACGGTCGCTCCCGACCCTTCGCGGACTTTGAAGAGCATTCCTCCCTAGGACTTGAGGCCTGCAAGCACTGGTGCGTCGGTCGCGTAGAAGTGCAGAACGAACAGAGTCAGCCCCTTCTCGTCGCGAACGGTGCAGTTCCACTCGCCGGTGCTCCAGAAGCGATCCGGGTAGTCTCTCAGGATTTCACCCGACAGTCGCACCGCCATGGTTCGGGCCGCGTTCAGCCCCTCAAGCTCCTCACCTTCGTCATCCCGAACGTCTGAGAGGCCTGCGCCGGCCGAGATGTCGAAATAGAAGCGGGGCATAGTCTAACCTCAGTGCAGGCGGACAACCGGCGGCGGGCTTGTTTGCTCCCCCGGCTCAGTTGGATGGGCGGCGGAGAATCCCCAATCAACTAGGGGCCCTTGCATCTATCGAGATCGTCGTCGCGGCGGGGGCTTGCGTCGAATTCTGACATACTGAGAGAGTTGTGTGCTACGGTTCTCCCTCGTCGGGCACAACACGGCTTCCGACGCCGAGAGATTTCAGCACATTTGCTGCGTACTCCCGCCCTGTAAAGCTGGAGGTCCCACGTGCTCAGAAATCACACCTTGTCCGCAATGCAGCCCTGCGATCTTGCAGCGCTGCAAGTCGATTTGTCCCGCCGCACTGTTGAACGGGGAGACATCCTCACCCCGCAAGGTGAAGAGGTGACCGACGTCTATTTCCCGACGACCGCTCACTTGAGCAACGCCATCCACTTTGGTGACGGGCAGGCTCCGAGGCCCTTCCTGATGGGCGCGGAAGGTGTCTCCGGATTGGCCGCCTTCCTCGCGGACGAGCCATGTGTGTGGGGCGTAGAGGTCCATACCGCTGGAGAGGTCTATAAGCTCCCGGCCAAGGCGCTACGGGCGCAGTTTGAAAAGAGCGAAGCTCTCCGGGCCCTGCTGCTGCGACGGGCGTATGACTACCAGGCGCAAGCGGCGCTGACGGCGGCGTGCTCCAGCGTGCATGACACCACCTCAAGACTCGCCAGCTGCCTGCTCACCATGAGTGAGAAACTGGAGCGGAGCGAACTGGAGCTGACGCAGGACGAACTGGGCCTGATGCTCGGCGTTCAACGAACGACGCTGAATGCTTCAGCTTTGGTGCTCAAGAAAGCCACGGCAATCAACTACAGCCGCGGACGCGTCTGGATTGTGGATGGCGACAAGCTGAAGGCGACCGCCTGCGAATGCTACGGCCTTTATCATCGGCTAGGTCGGCAGATGACTGCTGGATAGAGCCCCCGCGCTCTTGCGGCACGAGGCCCTCACGCTTGCGCACGGTTTCAACGGGGTTTCATGAGTGTCCGCTTTCCACCCGTTGCGGAAATTCAGCGCGTTTGGAGATGCAGGATTCGGATCGTGCGGAGGCCGCAGCGCGCGCCGTCAGGAGGGATCGGCGGTGACGTGACCCCCGTTTCTCATCCAGCCATAACGAGAGTCCTCTGGTGATCTGAGCTGGGGTTGGTGGGGTTGGCAAGAGGCCGGTCTGCGCAGCCGTCAACCAGCGCAGCAGACCGGCCGATCTGTCCGGTTAGCGCCA
>DASRXE010000201.1:0-2658 GCA_035654315.1 Brevundimonas sp. | reverse complement strand
GCGTCGGTCTTCGCCGAGACGCCGGTCGAGACCCTGCAGTCGTGGCAGGCCTTCCACGTCATCGACCAGGCCTCGCCCTACCTGTCGCAGGCCTTCGTCGACAACCGCTTCGACTTCTACGGCAAGGTTCTGCAGGGCCAGCCCGAGAACCGGCCGCGGTGGAAGCGCGGCGTGCAACTGGTCGATGGCTCGCTCGGCGAGTCGCTGGGCCAGGAATACGTCGCCCGCCACTTCCCGGCCGAGTCCAAGGCCCAGATGGAGGAACTGGTCGCCAACCTGCGGCGCGCCATGACCGCCCGCATCGAAAACCTGGAATGGATGAGCCCGGAAACGAAGCAGCAGGCGCTCTACAAGATGAGCCGCTTCGGGGTGAAGATCGGCTATCCAGAGCAGTGGCGCAGCTATGACGGCCTGCGGCTGGAGCCGGGCGATCTGTACGGCAACGTCGAGCGGTCGGCGGCCTTCGAATGGGCCTGGAACCTCGGCAAGCTGAACAAGCCGGTCGATCCGCTGGAGTGGGGCATGACGCCCCAGACGGTGAACGCCTATTACAACCCGCCGCGCAACGAGATCGTCTTCCCCGCCGCGATCCTGCAGGCCCCGTTCTTCGATCCGAACGCCGATCCGGCGATCAACTACGGCGGCATCGGCGCGGTCATCGGCCACGAGATCACCCACGGCTTCGACGACCAGGGCCGCAAGGTCGACGGCGACGGCGTGCTGCGCGACTGGTGGACGGCCGAGGACGCCGCCAAGTTCGAGGAACGGGCCAACGTGCTGGGCGCGCAATACTCGGCGCTGAGTCCGTTCGAGGGCGCGACCGTCAACGGCGACCTGACCATGGGCGAGAACATCGCCGACCTGGGCGGCCTGCTGCTGGCGCTGGACGCCTATCACCTGTCGCTGAACGGCCAGCCGGCCCCGGTGATCAACGGCCTGACCGGCGACCAGCGCGTCTTCCTCGGCTGGGCCCAGGTCTGGCGCGAGAACATCCGCGACGAGGCCCTGCGCCAGCAGGTCACCGTCGATCCGCACTCGCCCGCACAGTATCGGGCCGGAGCTACGGTGCGAAACATTGACGCTTGGTACGAGGCGTTCGGTGTCCAGCCGGGCGACGAGCAGTACCTCGCCCCGGAGGCGCGCGCCCGCATCTGGTAAGGCGCGGCTCCGTCGAAATGAGAAGGCCCCGGCGGTCGCCGGGGCCTTTTTCGTGACCTCAGCCGCCCGCGGCCCGGCGCTCCGCCAAGGCCACGAACACGGCCAGAACAGTGACGACGGCGAAGGCGGGCCATAGCGCCAGCACGCCAAGCCTGAGGAACACCAGCGCCCCCAGAGCGCCGCCCGCGGCCAGACCCAGCCAGAGCAACAGAAACGGAATCCAGTCCCATCGCGGCCCGCCGTGCAGGGCGGTGGCGATGCGCTGGCCCATCCGCACGAGAGTCCCGGTCATGTAGGTCAGGCCGACGCCGACATCCCCTTGGCGCTGGAAGACGGCGTTCTCCACACCCATGGCGAGCACGACCGCGACCATGCCGGGCCCGGTATGACCCAGGGTGCAAAGCGTCGCAGCGATCAGCAGCAGCAAGGCCACGGCGGCGAGGACGACCGAGCGCCGTTCCTCTCCGACGCGGCGGGTGATCGTGGCTCCGACGATGACGCCGAGGACGAACAGGCCGATCAGTCCCGCGGCGAGGCCGGCTTGGGACCAGTGGCTTGTCGCCGCGCCGACCCCCATCCGGGTCAGGTTGCCGCTCATGAAGGAGACGAAAAAGCCGCCCAGCGTCATGAAGCCGACGGCGTCGACATAGCCCGCCAGCGCCGACAGCGCGGCGGCCAGCATCACACCCCTGCGGCCATAGTCCTTCACGGCGACTCCCCTGCGTTCCGGCACGCTGGCACGAAAACGGCCGGATCGTCACCGATCCGGCCGTTGTCACTCTTCCGGCGTGAACCGATTAGCCGACGATCTGGTCGTCCGTGAAGAACTGCTCGATCTCGATCTTCGCATTGTCGAGCGAGTCCGAGCCGTGCACCGAGTTCTCGCCGATCGACAGGGCGAACTGCTTGCGGATGGTGCCGTCGGCCGCGTCCTTCGGGTTGGTGGCGCCCATGACTTCGCGGTAGCGGGCCACGGCGTTGTCGCCTTCCAGCACCTGCACCACGACCGGCTCGGCGGTCATCTGCGACACCAGTTCGCCGTAGAACGGGCGCTCGGCGTGGACTTCGTAGAATTTCTTGGCCTGGGCCTCGGTCAGCATGACGCGACGCTGGGCGACGATACGCAGGCCGGCGCCCTCGATCACGGCGTTGATGGCGCCGGTCAGGTTGCGGCGCGTGGCGTCGGGCTTGATGATCGAGAACGTACGTTCGGTCATGGGAGTGACTTCTTGTTGGGAGATTGAGGGTGGCGGGCTTATAGACGCGCCCTCCGACCTTTCCAAGGCGTCCGTGACGCCCGGCGCGCGACGCCGGGCCGTACGAGGGACGCGCGCCAACCTCGATAGTTTTCATGCTCCAGATCACCGACCTGACCTTCAGCGCCTGGGGCCGTAAATTCCTCGACGACGCCTCCGTCAGCCTGCCGCCGGGATCGAAGGTCGGGCTGGTCGGCCGCAACGGCATCGGCAAGTCGACCCTGTTCAAGCTGATCCTCGGCGA
>DASRXE010000200.1:0-8592 GCA_035654315.1 Brevundimonas sp. | reverse complement strand
GCGGCTCGACATCGGCCGCGTCGAGCGCCCGCCAGCCGGTGCCGAACGGCCAGACGGCGCCTGAGGGCCCGAGGCTTTCCAGCAGGCGGCGCACCGCCGGAATGCCAACCAGCGTCTGGCCGCCGACCGCGCCGGCCCCGTGCATCTGCCAGACGCTCTTGGGCTGGAGCTTGCCCTTGCGAACGGCCTTCTCTGTGGCGCGGAACTCGGGAATGTCGGCGCCCGCGCCCGCGGGCGGCTTGGTCGTGGTCAGCCAGCGTTGGGCCTGTTTGGCCGGCGCGCCCCACATGGGCCAGGCTTGGTCGGTCATCAGCCGGTTGATCTTGGCTGCCACCTGATAGCGGTTGTTCGTGTTGTCCGGCTTGTCGACGACGTTCGAGGCGATGAATTTCCACATCGCCTGCCACGGCGTCCCCGCAAGCTTAAGCCGTTCCGCCGTTCCCGCCGGGTAGCCGAAGTTGAAGTCGAACCCGACCAGCACCCGATCGCCGCGCTTGCGGTGGTCCGCCAGCAGTGCAGCCAGCAGCTTCTCGCCCTCGGCCCGCGTCGCGACGTTGTGCGTCTCCGTGTACAGGCGGAACCGCACGTCGCGCTTGGCCACACCGATCCACACGGACTGATCGCCCAGTTTCTTGCCCTCGGCGGCGGTCCAGTCGGCGATGATGTAGGCGTCGAACAGACGGGCCACGGCGGGCGCTCCGGGTTACTCGGTGACAAGGGATGGGGGCTTCTAGCGTTCCGCGGGCGGGGGAGGAAGGGCGGACGATCAGCCCTTCAGCAACGCCTCGAGATGCGACAGCCAGCGGCGGCCCAGCCGCAGGGCCTCGCCCGGCGAACTGGTCTGGACCGGCAGGGTCGCGTCCCACAGCGCCAGCTCGAACTCGGGATGGCGTGCGTCGCCGAACATCAGCCGTAACACCACCTGCTCCGCCTCCGGGGCAAGCACGTCCAGCGACTTG
The DNA here is from genome assembly GCA_035654315.1 of Brevundimonas sp. Lineage (GTDB taxonomy): Bacteria > Pseudomonadota > Alphaproteobacteria > Caulobacterales > Caulobacteraceae > Brevundimonas. The sequence continues at coordinate 7,633 of DASRXE010000200.1, read as the reverse complement.
CGGGCTTCGCCCCGTCGGACACGGGCGACCACATGGCCATCGACGATGATCTCGCCGCCGTCGATCTCTTCGAAGGCGTAGACCAACCCGGTCGCGCCGCGGTTCCATAGCACCGCCACCTGGGCGCCGTCGAAATCCAGTCCGGCGGCGCGGCCCTCGGCGGGGGACAGAGCCTCGGCCTCGGGCGCCCCTCCCAAAGATTTGAGCAGGGCTCGACGCATGCGTCGCACAGGCTCCATCCACCAGGCGAGGACCAGCGCCCCGGTCGTCAATGCGGCCGCCGCGAGGGCCACCAGCAGTATGACCCGGAGCGCTTCGGCCACGATCAGTCCTCCAGGTCGATCACGACCGGGACGTGGTCCGAAGGCTTGTCCATGTCGCGGGCGTCGCGGTGGGTCTCGATCGACCGGAAGCGATCAGCCGCCTGGGGCGACAGCAGGTGGAAGTCGATGCGGATGCCATGATCGCGCTGCCACGCCCCCGCCTGATAGTCCCAGAAGGTGAAGGTTCCCGGCGGTTGGCGGCCTATTTCTCCGGCGTCCGAGAGGCCGAGGTGGCGCAAGGCGTGGAACGCAGCCTGGCTTTCGGGCTGGAACAGGGCGTCGCCGATCCAGGCGGCGGGATTCTTCGCATCGGCCGGAGTCGGGATGACGTTGTAGTCGCCGCACAGGGTGAACGGCTCCTCCAGCGCCAGAAGATCACGCGCATGGGCGTGCAACCGGTCGTACCAGGCCAGCTTGTAGGCGAATTTTTCGGTCCCGACCGGGTTTCCGTTGGGCAGGTAAATGCAGCCGACCCGGACCGGTCGCGCGGCCTCGACCACCGCCTCGAGATAGCGGGACTGTTCGGCGTCGGCCTCGTACCCGGACGCGTCGACGCCGGGGAGGCCCCGCCGCACATCCGATAGTGGATGCTTCGACAGGATCGCGACGCCGTTGTAGCTCTTCTGCCCATGGGTCACGACGTTGTAGCCGAGGCTTTCAAAGGCCTCGCGCGGAAATTTTTCGTCGACGCATTTGATTTCCTGCAGGCAGGCCACGTCGGGCAAGGCCGCCTCCAGCCAGGCCAGCACGGTCGGCAGGCGGGCGTTGACCGAGTTCACGTTCCAGGTGGCGATGCGCATGGCGCATGATTACGGCGCGTCGGGGTCTTCTGTGAACCACCGATCGTCCAGACGACAAACGCCTCGGAGCGAACCCCGGGGCGTTCCATGTCGCCGAAGCGAAGACCGTTCTACTCTTCCGCCGGCGCGGCCGCCGGAGCCGGGGTGGTCAGCGTGCAGCCGCCCCCGATGTTCGCGGCCTCGGCGCAGGGATGCACCCGCTGGGCCGTGAAGGTGGATCCAACGCGTGCGAAATAGCCGTCGCCGGCGCCGCACTTCACTTCGTAGACGGTCAGGCCCTCGGCGTCGCGGCCGACCCGGCGCGCCTGCTGGACGTCGCAGGCCGCGGCGGCGGTTCCGGTTAGCATCGTGCTCCAGGCGCCCCTGCTCTCGGCGGCGGTGGTATAGCGGCAGGTCTCGGCGTCGATGTTGAGATCCCAGCACGGCGTCGGCGCCCAGCCATCGGCCTTCTGCTCGAGCCAGTAGCCGTCGCGATTCGCGCAACCGATCTCGTAGATGATGTTTCCGGCATTGCTCTTGCCGATGGCGGCGCCCTCATCGACCGTGCAGTCGATGCCGGCGGCGCGGGCGTAGGTCGTCAGGACTGGCACGGGGTCGAGGTTGACGGGCAGGGTGCATTGCTGACCGACGTCGGCGGCCGGATCGCGCAGGCGACTGGCTTCGGCCTGGCCGGCCAACTCGAGGCAGTTGAAGGTCTGCGGCGGCGTGGAGCCGACGACCAGATAACCCGGGCCGTCAGCGCAGACGACCTCGTAGGTCGAATGCTGCTCCGCGGTCACTCCCAGAAGCGTGGCTTCCGAGACCCGGCATTCGATCCCGGCGGCGGTCAGAAACGCCTGGCTCGCATCCCTGTTTTGCTCCGGTGACGGCTGTTCGGCGCGGCGGGTCTGTCTGCCACGGTCCCGGCGGCCATCTTCGTTCTTGTCGCGAACAAGGTCGCCCGGTCGACCGCTCGTGGTGGCCGAGCCGTCGTAACCATTCTGCGCCATGGCGGGCGGGGCAGACAACAGCGTGAGCGCCAGTGCGCCGCCGATCAGGGTGAGCAACTTCTTGTGGAACACGTCGAAAACTCCGGAGGGCAAAACCGTTGGCGAACCCTTGGCGGCGGGTTGTGGCGGGGTCAAGGCGGCGGCTCCAGACGCTGGACGCGTGCGGGGGAGTCTGTCTATCCTGCCGTTAGTTTCGATTGGAGACGGACTTGACGAACGGGGTTGCACTGGCGGGCGGAGACACGGAGGTGCGCGAAGAGCGCGGCCTGACCTATCCGTTCGGCGCGACGCCCGGCCCGGGAGAGGCCGTCGAGGTCGGGCCGGGCATCCTCTGGATGCGGTTGGCGATGCCGATCGCCCTCAACCACATCAATGTCTACGCCGTCGAGGATGGCGAAGGCTGGGTCCTGGTCGACACCGGACTGGACCTGCACGGAACCCGGGCCGAGTGGGATCGACTGCTGGCAGGGCCGCTCCGGGGACGTCCGGTAACGCGGGTGGTCTGCACCCATTTGCACCCCGACCACATCGGCCTGGCCGGCTGGCTGTGTGAACGGTTCGAGGCTCCACTGGTGATGACCCGTCTGGAGTACGTCACCGCCCGGCTGTTGCTGGCCGACACGGGGCAGGCCGCGCCAGAAATGGGAGCGACCTTCTATCGGGCGGCGGGCTGGGACGATGCGCAGATCGAGAGCTATCGGAACGGCTATGGTCAGTTCGGAAAGGTGGTCTCGGCGATGCCCGCCGGTTTCGTCCGCATGCGCGAGGGCGACGGACTGTCCATCGGTGGCCGGGATTGGCGCGTGGTCGTGGGCGAGGGTCACAGCCCGGAACACGCTTGCCTGTGGCAGGAGGCCGACGGCGTTGTTCTGGGCGGGGATCAGATTCTCCCGAAGATTTCGTCAAACGTGTCCGTCTGGCCGACCGAGCCGGACGCCGATCCGCTCGGTGACTGGCTCGAGTCGCTGGATCGGATGAAGTCGGTGTTCCCGGACGACGTGCTGATCCTGCCATCCCATGGGGAGCCGTTCCGGGGCGTCCAGGCGCGACTGGATGGCCTGATCCGTGGACACAGGACGGCGCTGAGGCGGCTGGAGCGCAGCCTGCGCACGCCAGTCCGCGCCGTGGATGTTTTTCCAGCCCTGTTTGCGCGCCCGGTCGGCGACGGCGTCCGGGGCATGGCCACAGGCGAAAGCCTGGCGCATCTCAACTATCTGCTTCACCGGGGCCGTGTGACGCGCCAACGCGACGCCGACGGCGTCGACTGGTGGACTTCAACGAGACAGGGATCAGCGGCGTGACCGACCACATCAGGACCGAGCTCTCAGGCGGCGTGCTCACCGTTACGCTGGCGCGCCCGGAGAAGAAGAACGCCATCACCCAGGCCATGTACGCGGCGCTGTCGGAGGCGACCGAGCGGGCGCGGATCGATGATGCGGTGCGGGTGCTGCTGTTCCGCGGCGAGGGCGACAGCTTCTCGGCGGGCAACGACATCGCCGACTTCATCGCCCTGGGCTCGCAGGGTCAGCAGCCGCTGGACATGTCGGTGTTCCGATTCCTCAAGGCTCTGGCCGAACTCGACAAACCGGCGGTGGCGGCGGTGCGTGGCCGCGCTGTCGGCATCGGCCTGACCCTGCTGCTTCACTGCGACATGGTCGTGGTGGCTGAGGACGCGCTGTTGTCCGTGCCATTCATCAACCTCGCCCTGGCTCCGGAAGCGGCCTCATCGATGCTGCTGCCGGCGGTGGTGGGGCATCAACGGGCCTTCGAAATGTTCGCATTGGGCGAACCGATCGACGGGCGCACGGCGGTCGCCTGGGGCCTCGCCAACCGCGCCGTCCCCGCCGATCAGGTCGAGGCGACGGCGGGCGAACTGGCGACGAAGCTGGCCGCCCGGGCGCCCAACTCGATCCGCAAGACCAAGCGGCTGATGCGCGACGCCGAAGCCCTGTGGGCGCTGATGCAGCGCGAGGGCGAGGCCTTCGGCAGCCAGATGTCGAGTCCCGAGGCCATGGAGGCCTTCATGGCCTTCAGCCAGAAGCGCGCGCCCGATTTCTCGAAATCCGGTTGATTCGCCGGCGCGCCGCCCTTAGCTGCGCGCGCCATGCTCCACGCCCCCCGCACAACGCCTGTTCTCATCGAAGCGGAGGCGCCCGCCGACGCGGCCGCCGTCGAGGCCCTTGTGCTGGCCGCCTTCGGTCCGGGCCGCTTCGCCAAGACCGCCGAACGCCTGCGCGAGGCGACTGCGGTGGTGGCGGGCTTCGTGGCGCGGGATGGTGACCGGCTGTTGGGATCGGTGCGGCTGTGGTCGATCCTCATCGACGGCGAGCCCGCGCTGTTTCTGGGGCCTATCGCGGTGGCCGCCGACAACCGCAAGGCGGGGCTCGGCGCGGATCTCGTGGAGGCCTGTCTGAACTGGGCGAGTGCGAGGGAGATGGGCGTGCTGCTGGTTGGCGATACCCCCTATTTCGGCCGCTTCGGCTTCGCTGTAGCCCGGGATGTCCGGTTGCCGGGCCCGGTCGATCCGCGCCGGGTGCTGTGGCGGGGCCAAGGTCATGCCGCCGGTGCAGTGACCGCCCATTCCTGACTGCTTCTGCCGCGGACGAATGCGGAAAGCATTGCCAGAGTCGTCCCAACCCCTAAGTCTGGGTCATGGCTGAAACCGCGGACAGAAAGACCGGCTTGACCGCCGTCGCCGAAGCGGCGGCCCAGGCGCCCGGCCGCGGCCTCCCGCCGGTCCACCTGTGGAACCCGGCCCACTGCGGCGACATCGATATCGTCATCCGCCGCGACGGAACCTGGCTGCACGAGAACTCGCCGATCGGCCGACCGGAGCTTGTGCGGCTGTTCTCCACCGTGCTGCGCAAGGACCCGGATGGCTATTGCCTGGTCACGCCGGTCGAAAAGCTGGCGATCAGGGTCGATGACCTGCCGTTCCGCGCGATTGCTGTGACGGAGGCGGACGGAACGCTGCGTTTCACCACCGATGTCGGCGATGTCGTCGAGGCGGGGCGCGAGCATCCGATCCGGGTCGAGACCGATCCCGTGACCGGCGAGCCGTCGCCGGCCCTGCACGTCCGCGCCGACCTGTGGGCCCGCATAGCCCGGCCGGTGTTCTACGAACTTGTCGACCGGGCCTCGGTCGAGGACGGCCGCCTGACGGTCCGCTCCGGCGGATCCGCCTTCCCCCTCGGCCCGGTCGGGGCGGGGGTCGCATGAGCCTGATCTCCCTGCGCGAACGCTTGAGGGAGCGGCTGGCCCCCGCCGCCGCGTGGACACCCGGCGGGCTTCCCGCGCAGTCCGACTACGACCTCAATCCCGGCGCAGCGCGTCCGGGGCGCACCCTGCGCCCGGCCGCCGTTTTGGTGCCGGTCATCGCCCGATCGGAAGGCGCGACCGTGCTGCTGACCCGACGCTCGGACAATCTCGCCAGCCACACCGGACAGATCGCCTTCCCGGGCGGCCGCCTCGATCCGGGTGAAACCGCCGGCCAGGCCGCCCTGCGCGAGGCGTGGGAGGAAGTAGGACTGGACCCGGCGTCGGTCGAGGTGCTCGGCGTCGGTGACGCCTATGAGACGGTGACCGGCTTTGTTGTCACGCCGGTGGTTGGCTGGCTGGCCGAACCGCCGGCGGTGGTCCCGTCGCCCGACGAGGTCGCCGAGGTGTTCGAGGCGCCGTGGGACTTCCTGATGGACCCCGCCAACCACCGCCGCGACTTCTACGATCCGGAGAGCGGGCCGCGCCGCTGGTTCTGGGCCATGCCCTGGCAGGAGCGCTACATCTGGGGCGCCACCGCCTCCATCGTCCGCGCCCTGCGGACCCGCCTGTACGGCGACGAGGCCGAACCCGCCGCAGCGGTGGACGAGGACGCCGCGTGACCGCCCGTTTGACCGATCAGCCATGGCTGACGGCGTCCTCGACCCGCGCCGTCATGGCTGCGCTGGAGGCGGCCGGCGGCCCCGGCTGCGCCCGTTTTGTCGGCGGCTGCGTGCGCAACGCCCTGATCGGCCAGCCGGTCGCTGACATCGACATCGCCACCCAGTTGGCGCCGGAAGCAACCGAACGCGCGATCCGCGCCGCCGGGCTGAAGGCCGTGCCCACCGGCATGGCGCACGGCACCGTCACCGCCGTGGCCGAACGCAAGCCGTTCGAGATCACCACCCTGCGCCGCGACGTCTCCACCGACGGGCGAAGGGCCACTGTCGCATTCACCGACGACTGGGCCGAGGACGCCGCCCGGCGCGACTTCCGCCTCAACGCGCTCTACGCCGACGGGGAAGGGCGGGTGTTCGACCCCACCGGCCAAGGCGTGGCTGATGCGCAGGCCGGACGGATCATCTTCGTTGGCGATCCCGCGACCCGCATCCGCGAGGACTTTCTGCGCATCCTGCGCTTCTTCCGCTTTCAGGCCTGGTACGGCCGGGCCGAGCCTGACGCGGCCGCGCTCGCCGCTTGCCGCGCTCTGGCGCCCGGCATGATCCGCCTCTCGGCCGAGCGGATCTCCGGCGAGCTGATGAAGCTGCTGTCCGCCCCGGATCCCCGCGCCGCCGTGACCGCCATGGCCGAAGCCGGCGTGCTGGCCCAGATCCTGCCGGAAGGGCGTCTCACCCCCTTGTTCGACGCCGCCGTCGGGCAGGGGAGCGACCCCGTGGTCCGACTGATGATTCTGCTTCCGCCCGATGGAGCGGTGGTGACGGGCGCCGCAATCCGTCTGCGCTTTCCCAACGCCACGCGCGACCGGCTGGCCTTGGCCGCACTGGCGGTTCCGGCGGTGAGCCTGTCGATGAGCGACCGCGAGGCGCGGGCGGTTCTCTACCGCCATGGCGCTTCCTCCTTTTCCGACGCCGTACGCCGCCGCTGGGCCGAGTCGCCCGATCGGTCCGCTGACGCCCGTCGCCTGCTGACGTTGGCGGAAAACTGGACGCCGCCCCACCTGCCCGTGGGCGGCCGTGATCTGGCCCGGCTGGGTGTCGAACCCGGACCGGAGACCGGCCGTCTGCTGAACGCCTTCGAGGAAGCCTGGGTCGCGGATGACTTCCCCACCCATGGCCATGCCGAGCGGCTCGCGGCCCTGGTCAGTCGGCCGCGCGGGTGATCTCGGCTACCACTGGCCGGTGGTCGGAACCGTTCGGCCGGCCGAGCTTGCGGCTGACGAGAGCCAGGTCAGGCGAGCGATAGACCTGATCGATGGTTACGGCGAGCGCCGAAGGCACGGCGCTGGGCCAGGTGCCCGGGAAGCCGGGCGCCGGAATCAGGCCGATCTCGCGCTGCACCTGACGTCCGATCCGGGCGCTTGAGACGCTGTTGAAATCCCCAACGAGGACGACGGGACCGCTCAGGCTCTCGCGGATCGAGGCCAGGGCGATCGCTTGTTCAATCTGGCCCCACTGCTCCTGAAACGGCCACGGCCGGGTCAGGTGGACGCCGACGACGTTGAGCGGGCCCAGCGGCGACCGCACCGTGGCCCCCACGGCGTGGAGGCCGTCGGGACGGTCGCGGATGGCGGCGACGGGATATCGCG
>DASRXE010000199.1:0-9592 GCA_035654315.1 Brevundimonas sp. | reverse complement strand
CGCCGCGGCGCATCTCGGGGCGTTGCCGACCGGAACCGTAGCCGTGCTGGGGGGCGGCGTCGACGACATCTATCCGCCGGACAACGCCGACCTGTACCGCCAGATCGCCGAACAGGGTTGCGTCGTCTCGGAGAGCCCGGTCGGCGCGCGGGCGCAGGCCAAGGACTTCCCGCGCCGCAACCGCATCATCTCCGGCCTGTCTCGCGGAGTGATCGTCATCGAGGCCGAACTTCGCTCCGGATCGCTGATCACCGCCCGGCTGGCGGGCGAACAGGGTCGCGACGTGTTCGCGGTGCCGGGCTCGCCGCTGGACCCCCGCTCGCGTGGCCCGAACGAGCTGCTGCGGCAGGGCGCGATCCTGTGCGAGGGCGTGGAGGACGTGGAGCGCACTTTCTCGACCCTGCGCACCTTGCGCGAGCCGCCGGCCGACAATCCGTTCGCCGACGCCCCGGACGACGTGGACGACGCATTCCTCGAACGGGTCGCGGCGCTGCTGTCGCCGACGCCGACGCCGCGTGACGAACTGGCGCGCGCGCTGTCGGCGCCGGTCGGGATGGTGGCCGCGGCCCTGCTGGAGCTCAGCCTGATCGGCCGCGCCACCCTGTTGCCGGGAGGGCTGGTTTCGCTCTGACCGCAGCCCCGAATTCCAGCGCCGATTGACAGCGACGCCCGCGCCAACCACGTTCCGCCCCCTTTCGAGCCCCCTGCAAGGCCCCCTCCCCGCATGAACCTCGTCGTCGTCGAGAGCCCCGCAAAGGCCAAGACCATCAACAAATACCTGGGCCCGGACTTCCACGTCCTGGCGTCCTACGGGCACGTCCGCGACCTGCCGTCGAAGGATGGGTCGGTGCTGCCCGACGACGACTTCGCCATGTCATGGGAGGTCGACGCCCGCGCGTCGAAGCGGATGTCGGAGATCGCCGAAGCGGCCAAGAAGGCCGATCGCGTCATCCTGGCCACCGACCCCGACCGCGAGGGCGAGGCGATCAGCTGGCACGTGCTGGAAATCCTGACCAAGAAGAAGGCGCTGAAGGACACCCACGTCGAACGGGTCACCTTCAACGCGATCACCAGGAGCGCGGTGCTGGAGGCGATGGCCAATCCGCGCCAGCTCGACATGGAGCTGGTCGAGGCCTACCTCGCCCGCCGGGCCTTGGACTACCTGGTCGGCTTCACCCTGTCGCCGGTGCTGTGGCGCAAGCTGCCGGGCGCGCGCTCGGCCGGACGGGTGCAGTCGGTGGCCCTGCGCATCGTCGTCGACCGCGAAATGGAGATCGAGCGGTTCAAGCCGCAGGAATACTGGTCGGTCGAGGCCGACCTGACCGCCGACAGCCCGCCATTCACGACCCGTCTGGTCAAGCACGCCGGCAAGCGGGTGCAGCGTCTGGACATCGTCTCGGAAGCGATGGCCGCGGCCGCCCGCGATGCGATCAACGCCGGGCCCTTCACGATCAAGGCGATCGAGAAGAAGCCGGTCAAGCGCTCGCCGGCCCCGCCGTTCATGACCTCGACCCTGCAACAGGAAGCGTCCCGTAAGCTGGGCTTCACGGCGCAGCGCACCATGCAGGCGGCGCAGAAGCTGTATGAGGGCGTGGATGATCAGGGCGGCCTGATCACCTACATGCGGACCGACGGCCTCTACGTCAGCCCCGAGGGCATCGCCCAGGCCCGGCAGGTCATCGGCGAGCGGTTCGGGCCAGCCTATGTCCCCGAGCAGCCCCGCTACTACAAGACCAAGGCCAAGAACGCCCAGGAGGCGCACGAGGCCATTCGCCCGACCAACATGACCCGGGCGCCGGAGACGCTTCGTCTGGAGGGCGACCTCCAGCGGCTCTACGAACTGATCTGGAAGCGAACCATCGCCAGCCAGATGGAGTCGGCGCGGCTGGACCGGACCACGGTCGAGGTGGAGACACCGGACGGTCAAACCGGCCTGCGCGCCACCGGCCAGGTGGTGGCGTTCGACGGCTTCATGGCCGCCTATGAGGAAGGCCGCGACGACAAGCCCAAGGACGGCGCCGACGACGAGGACGACACCACCCGCCTGCCGGCGCTGAAGGAAGGCGCGACCGCCAAGGTCGAGGCCATTCGCACCGACCAGCATTTCACCGAGCCGCCGCCGCGCTATTCGGAAGCGACCCTGGTCAAAAAGCTGGAAGAGCTGGGCATCGGCCGGCCGTCCACCTACGCCTCGATCCTGACCACGCTGCGCGACCGCGAATACGTCCGCACCGACAAGAACCGCTTCTATCCCGAGGACAAGGGGCGGCTGGTCACGGCCTTCCTCGAACAGTTCTTCCGCAAATGGGTCGAGTACGACTTCACGGCGGCGCTGGAGAACCGGCTGGACGAGGTGTCGGCGGGCGAGCTGAACTGGAAGGTGCTGCTGCGCGAGTTCTGGACCGATTTCCACGCCGCGACTTCAGCGGCGGGCGAACTGCGCACCACGGCCATCCTCGATGCGCTGAACGAGTCACTCGGACCGCACATCTTCCCGCAGAAGGAAGACGGGACCGACCCGCGCGAGTGTCCGCTGTGCCATCAGGGCCAGCTGAGCCTCAAGACCAGCCGGTTCGGGGCCTTCATCGGCTGCTCGCGCTATCCGGACTGCAAATACACCCGGCCGGTGGCGTCGCCGGACGCGGCCGAGGGCGGGGCCGACGGCGGCGACCGGGAGCTGGGCGTCGATCCAGCCACCGACCAGCCGGTGAACCTGAAGATCGGCCGGTTCGGCCCCTATGTGGAGACCACGCCGCCGGGCGAGGAGAAGCCGAAGCGGTCGTCCCTGCCCAAGGGCTGGTCGCCGGCGTCGCTGTCGCTGGAGCAGGCGTTGCGGCTGCTGGCCCTGCCGCGCGAAGTCGGGATGCACCCGGAGGACGGCAAGCCGATCACGGCAGGACTGGGGCGCTATGGGCCCTTTGTGCTGCACGCGGGCACCTACGCCAATGTCGCCGACATCGACGAGGTGTTCGACATCGGCCTGAACAGGGCCGTGGTGTTGCTGGCCGAGAAGCGGGCCGGCAAGTTCGCCGGACGCGGGGCGGCGGCCGCGCCGCTGAAGGATCTCGGGGCGCACCCCGAGACGGGCGAGCCGATCCACGTCATGGCGGGGCGGTTCGGACCCTATGTGAAGTCGGGCAAGATCAACGCCACCCTGCCCAAGGGCACGGCGCCGGAGGATCTCACGCTGGAGGACGCCCTGCCATTGCTGGCGGCGCGGGCCGCGGCCGCGCCGAAGGGCAAGAAGGGGCCGGCGAAGAAGACTCCGGCCAGGAAGCCGGCGGCGAAGAAGGCGGCTCCGAAGAAGACGGCGGCGAAGAAGGCGCCGGCGAAGGCCTGATCCCTACCCCTTGAGCAGCCGGTCTCTCGCCGCATTGAGCCGGGAGGCCAGGCCTTCGGTGCCGCCCTGATCCGGGTGGGCGCGGGCCATCAGGCGCTTCCAGGCCGTGTTGATCTGCTGGGGCGTGGCGTCGGCGGAAACGCCGAGCAGCGAGCGGGCCTCGGCGGGAGTCATGGCTTCCGCACGAGGGGCCACGGCGCGGTGACGCGAGGAAAGGGTCAGCCACAGGCCCGCGCCGGCCAGCGCGATCGCCGGAAGCCATGCGCCGCGCGCGCCCAACAGGACCGCGCCAGCGATCATCACCGCGCTGAACAGGGTGGCGGCGACCCGCCAGTGGGCGCGTCCGCGGCGCTCGGTCTGGCGTCCCAGCCGCACCAGCGCCCAGACGGCGATCGCCGCCAGCGCCAGCCAGACCAGGCTCAAGACCTCACGCCGCCGCGTCCAGCGGCGCGTCGAGCTGGCCGCCGTCAAGCCCCAGCGCCAGCATCAGGTTGCGCAGCTCCTGCCGGGCGGCGACGTGGGCCAGCGAGACGGCCACCGGGCGCACCTCGTTTGACAGGTCGGCGACGGTCAGGCCGAACGGGAAGAGCTCGCGGTAGATGACCCGGTCGCGCAGACCCGGACCGATGCGGAAGCCGACGCGGCGGGCAAGCTTCGCCATCCGCTCCTCGAGCCGCTGCCGGTTGCGGGCGGCGGCCACGGCCATGCGGTTGACCACCACGATCCAGTCGATGGCGGCGGCGCGACCCTCGGTGATGGCGCGGTGTTTCCGCGCCTCCCAGACGCTCTCCGAATAGATCGACGGCTTGAGCAGATCGAGGGTGACCGGATCGACCTGGCCGAGCAGGTCGAAGTCGACGAAGCTGTCGTTCATCGGGGTGACGATCTGGTCCGCGAGCCCATGCGCGGTGCGCGACAGCAGGGTGTCGCCGCCCGGCGTGTCGATCAGGATGACCTCGGCCATGGCGCGAGCCTCGGCGAAGGCCGCGTCGAAGCGGGCCAGCTGCGTGGCCTCATCGGCCCGCGCCAACGCCTTGCCGTCGCCCATGTCGGGCTCGAACGGCATGGGCAACATCTGGCCGTTGCCGGCCGTCCAGGCGGCGCGGTTCGCGAAGAATTTGGCCATGGAGCGCTGGCGCAGGTCGAGGTCGACGACCGCGACGGTCCTGCCGGTATGGAGCAGGCCGCAGGCGATGTGGATGGCGAGGGTGGACTTGCCCGCCCCGCCCTTTTCGTTGCCGACGACGATGACCGTGGGGTCAGCCATGACTCTCGATGCCTCTGACAGCCGCCGACTCGACGCGCGACCTTGGGACGGCAGAATCGCCGGGCCGGGCCGCGCCGTCAACGGAGCGGCGGTCGGTGACTGTGGATGTGAGGCGCCGGCGCCTCAGGCGGCGCGGTGGCACCACGGATCGTCGATCCCGGCCGCGGCGCAGACGGCCGCGGCGCCGGAGGCCGGGGTGCGCACCTTGAGACGGGTCAGGGGACGACCGTCGACCTCGACGGATTCGAATACGGGAGTGTGCTCGTCGAGACCGAGCCGCGCCCAGGCGGCGTGAGCGGCGGCTTCGCTGGAATAGGCGCCGATCTGCACGAGGGCCTCACTGGCGCGCGGACGCGGCGGCTGGGCCGGTCGGAGGCCGGCTTTGGCCACCGCGCGGTCAAGGCGAGCGGAGACATTCCTGACCACGGCCTCGGCCGGGGACTGGGCCATGGCGGCGACCAGACGCGGCGCAGGCTCCTCGGCAATTCCTCCCAGATCGCCATCGCGGGCGTCCCACAGGGCGTGAGGGTCCATCACCTGCACTCGCAGCGCCGGTCGCAGGCCGTTTTCGGCGGCCGTACGACGGGTGGACGGCGGCGCGGTCTGGCCTTCCCCCTCGAGCGGAATGGCGGCGACCGCCTCGGCCATGGACTCGAAGCGATGCGGATCGCTGTCGATCATGCCGCAGGCGGACAGGGCGGCGGCGGCCGCACAGGCCAGCACTGGACGAAGGAGGAGGCTCGGCGTCATAAGCGGCACCTTGCCCCACGGGGATTTGAAGCGCGGTTCACAAGCACGCTTAAGGCGAAGGGTTAATTCGTTCACCATGGCCGAAACACCACTCATGGCCACTGTTCGCGGCGTCACCACCCTGCGCACCACTATAAGCGCGTGGAAACGCCAGGGGTTCACCGTCGGCTTCGTGCCCACCATGGGAGCGCTGCACGAGGGTCACCTGGCGCTGGTGCGCGAGGCCGGACGACGGGCCGACCGGGTCGTGGCCAGCGTGTTCGTCAATCCGGCCCAGTTCGCGGCGCATGAGGACCTCGGCTCCTACCCCCGGGACGAGGCGGGCGACGCCGGGCTGCTGGCCGGCGCGGGGTGTGCGCTGATGTACGCGCCGGGGGTCGAGGAGATGTACCCGGAGGGCGCCACCACCACGATCTCCGTCGGCTCCCCGGCGGAAGGGCTGGAAGGGGCGTTCCGGCCGCACATGTTCGGCGGGGTGGCCCTGGTCGTGGCCAAGCTGCTGAATCAGGTGCAGCCGGATGTCGCCGTATTCGGCGAGAAGGATTTCCAGCAGTTGATCGTCGTTCGGCGGATGGTGCGCGACCTGGATATTCCGGTCGCGATCATCGGTTCGCCAACCATTCGCGACGGCCACGGCCTCGCCCTGTCGTCGCGCAACGCCTACCTGTCGGAGGATCAGCTGGAGGTGGCGCGGCGGCTGAACGGGGTGCTGGCCGACGCCGGCGCGAAGGCTTCGGCGGGGGGCGTCGTTCCCGACATCGAGGCCTCGGCCCGCGAGGCGCTGCTGCAGGCGGGCTTCAGCCATGTCGACTACGTCGCGATCCGGCGGGCCGACGACCTAGGCGTATTCGAGGGCGGGGTCGCCAACGGCCCGGCCCGGGTGCTGGCCGCGGCGTGGCTGGGCCGGACCCGGCTGATCGACAATATGGCGGTGTGACGCCCCTGCCCTAGCCGATCGCGCCGACGCAGCCCTCGTCGCCGCCCACGGGCAGGACTGCGTCGGTGAGGGACAGGGTCCAGCCGTGGTGGGTGTCGAGCCCGCGGCGGCGGATGCCGGAGCCGTCGCCGGCGTCGCCGCCGGCGGTGACCAGCACGCGACGGCCGCTGGGCAGGGCCGCCGGATCGATCCGGCCCACCGCCAGCGCCGTCGGCGTGTCGCCGCCGAAGCCGTCGAAGACGCTGAGCGCAGCCCATTCGCGGCGCAGGCCGGTCCACCACGGATCGCCGGCGTTGATCGCCAGGACCGCCACGCCATGACCCTCGGCGGCCCAGGCCAGCGCGGCCTGGGGATCGCGCACCGCCTTCATGTCGGCCGCGGCGCCGAAGCGCAGACGGGCGCCGTCGAAGGCGCGGGTGGGCTCGACCGGCGACCAGACCCGGACCTGCATGCGGCCCTGACGGGCGAGGCCCCATCCGACGATCTGGCGCCAGAGGGATTCGACGGCCTCACGGTTGTCCGGATCGGCCTGGACGAGGACGCGGTCGAGGACGGTCTGCTCACGGTCGGGACGCAGTTTGACGTGGGGGCCGCAGGGCGCGTCCTTGGCCTTGCCGACGCGGGCGGCGATGGCGAGGCGGCGTTCGAAGAGGGCGAGGAGCTGGTCGTCGAGGACGTCGATCTCGTGGCGCAGGGCGGCGAGGGCCATCTGTTCGGCGGAGAGGTCGAGCGGCGCGGGCCAGACTTGCTGAAGGACGGGCTGGGGACTGGAATGGGGCACGGGGAGACTTTCGATTTCAGGGGCGTTTGCGAGCCGCCGCTCCGGTGCGGAGCGGTCGCCGGCGAGGCGGTCAGGACGCGATGCCCGACGCCTCAGCCGGCGTATCGAAAGCCGTAGAAATACAGGTCCGCGGCGGCGGTGAAGCCGGCGAATGCAGTCGCAGCGAGGGCTGGCGAACGGACCATGAGGCTCATTGGGCGCAAGGATCGTGCGCCGTCAAGCCGTTCAGGCGCTGAGCAGGACAAATCGCGTGCGGTTGTCGGCCGAATCCTGAATGTCGTTGCGCAGAATCGACAGCTCATAGACCTCGGCGGCGCGTGTGGGGGCGATGGCGGCGCGGGTGCGATCCTTCGCCTCGGCCACGGTCCGAGCGGCGCCCGCAGTGTCGAAGGCCTCCACGGCCCTGATGCCGAGTCCGGACAGGGTGGCGACGCACTGACCGAGCGCCGCCGGATGGCTTTCGGCTGTCTTGATATCGCCCAGCCGCGCGCCGGGCGCCGCCATGAGCGCCAGCCGGATGGGGCGCCAGACCTCAGAGACCACGGTCAGGCCGGCGGACTCGACCAGCGAGGCGGCCGGCTCGACGCGGCCGATGGTGGTGTTCTCGACCGGGATCAGGGCGCAGCCCACCTCGCCGGCCTTCAATGCAGCGATGGCCGCCTCGAAGCTGTCATAGGCGATCGGCTGGTCCCACGGACGCAGGTCGATGCAGGCTTCGTGGCTGAAGGCGCCCGGCGCGCCCTGATAGGCGCAGCGCCCGGGGGCCCGGTCGTCGGAGGGGCGGCCGACGGCCTCCACCTCAGGCCGCCTCGGACCGGGCCGTGTGCCCGGCCTTGAGCCGCTCGGCGACGAGGAAGGCCAGCTCCAGCGCCTGGTCGGCGTTGAGGCGCGGATCGCAATGGGTGTGGTAGCGGCTGGACAAATCGTCCTCGGTCAGGGCCTGGGCCCCGCCAAGACATTCGGTGACGTTCTGACCGGTCATCTCGAGGTGGACGCCGCCGGGGTGCAGCCCTTCCGCCTCGGCCACGTCGATGAAGGCGCGGACCTCGGTCAGGATGCGCTCGAACGGCCGCGTCTTGTAGCCGTTGCCGGCCTTCAGGGTGTTGCCGTGCATCGGGTCGATCGACCAGACCACGCGGCGGCCTTCGGCCTTCACCGCCCGCATCAGGCGCGGCAGGCGCTCGCCAACCTTGTCGGCCCCGAAGCGGCCGATCAGGGTCAAACGGCCGGGCGTGTTGTCGGGGTTGAGCACATCGATAAGGGCCAGCAGGTCATCCGGCTCCATGGTCGGGCCGCATTTGAGGCCGATCGGATTGCGGATGCCGCGCGCGAATTCGATGTGGGCGCCGTCGAGCTGGCGGGTGCGCTCGCCGATCCAGACCATGTGGGCCGAGGTGTCGAACCATTCGCCCGTCGCGCCGTCGAGGCGGGTCAGGGCGCTTTCGAGGTTGAGCAACAGGGCCTCGTGCGAGGTGAAGACCTCGACGCGGCTGAGGTCGGGGTGGCTCTCGGGGGTGACGCCGACCGCCTCCATGAAGGCCAGGGCCTCGGTGATCTTGTCGGCCAGCTCGCGGTATTTGGCCCCGTAGGCGGTGTCGGCCGCGAAGCCCATGGTCCAGCGGTGGATGTTGTAGAGGTCGGCGTAGCCACCGCCGGCGAAGGCGCGCAGCAGGTTCAGGGTCGAGGCCGACTGGTTGTAGGCGCGGATCAGCCGCTGCGGATCAGGCAGGCGCTCCTGCGGCGTGAAGGCCATGCCGTTGATGATGTCGCCGCGGTAGCTGGGCAGGGTCTGGTCGCCGATGGTCTCGAGCGAGGAGGAGCGCGGCTTGGCGAACTGGCCGGCGATGCGACCGACCTTCACCACCGGCTTGCGGCCGGCGAAGGTCAGGACCACGGCCATCTGCAGGATCAGGCGGAAGGTGTCGCGGATGTTGTCGGTCGAGAACTCCTTGAAGCTCTCGGCGCAGTCGCCGCCCTGCAACAGGAAGGCCTCCCCGGCCTCGACCTGGGCCAGTTTGGCGGTCAGGTGGCGGGCCTCGCCGGCGAAGACCAGCGGCGGCATGGCCCGCAGCTCGTCCTCGACGCGATGCAGGGCGGCCATGTCCGGATAGTCCGTCGGCATCTGCACGACGGGTCTCGATCTCCAGCTCTCGGGCGTCCAGCGCGTACTCATTTCAGCAAGATAGGCCGGGGCCGGGCTGTGGACAATGAACCGTGGCGCCGCATGGATTTTTCCTTTTGGGGCGGCGCCGTCACGCGGCGCCGGAGCGAGCGGGCATGACTCATCGCCGCTTCGGGCGAAGCGGTGTGGGGAGGGAGCGGGGCGGCCGGGCCTCGCCCGGTGCTGTTGTGTTGTTACCGTTTCGACGAGGTGGGCGCCCCGCGCAGTCGTTTTCCACACGCCGTCCGGCTGGCGGCCCGATTGAGGCCTTGCCGGGGCGCGGCGGAGCCATTGCTGGACCCCGCCGCGGGTCGGACATGACCGTACAAGGACGGCATCGGCCCGAACCTCGAGGC
>DASRXE010000198.1:0-10769 GCA_035654315.1 Brevundimonas sp. | reverse complement strand
GCGCACATAGCCGCCCTGTCGGTAGCGCTCCGGCCGCGCCAGGCCGGCAGGCGGCGACACCAGCGCCTGAAGGCCCTGCGCGTCCTCGGGGAAGGTCAGGTTGTCGAGCCGGTAGGTCTCGATCGCCTGCTCCAGCACGGCGATGTCGGCGCGCGCCTTGCCGACCATGGCCCTGTCCTGGCTGGGCAGGACGTTGATCGCCACCACCGTGGCCAGCAGGCCGATGATGACGATCACCACCATCAGTTCGACGAGGGTAAAGCCGGCGCGCTTGCGGCGGGCCTCGGCGACCTTGCGTTCGTGTTCGGTCATGACATGCGACTCCTCACCCCATCGCCAGGGTGTTGATCTGAAGGATGGGCAGAAGGATCGACAGCACGATCATCGCGACCACGCCGCCCATGATCACGATGATGGCGGGCTCGAGCAGGCTCAGCATCACGGCGGTGAAGGTCGAAAACTCGCGCTCGAGATAGTCAGCGGCGCGCTCGAGCATCGGCTCGAGCCGGCCGCTGCTTTCGCCCGAGGCGGTCATGTACACGAGGATCGGCGGGAAGACGTCGGCGCGGCGCATGGCCGCCGACAGACCGCCGCCCTCGCGCACGGCGTCGGCCATGGTTTCGGTGGCGGCGCGCAGGGCGCGGTTGGACACGGTGCGGGCGGTGATGGTCAGCCCCTCCAGCACGGGCAGGCCGGCGGCGATCATGGTCGACAGGGTGCGCGCCATCTTCGCCCCGTGCAGGTCGCGGGTCAGACGGCCGATCAGGGGGAGGCGCAGCAGGGCCGTGTCGGCCTGCAACCGGATGGCTGGATTGCGCAGGGCGACCGCGCCGGCCAGAAGCGCCAGCACGACGAGCACGCCGGCCAGCCAGCCCCAGTCGCGCATCAGGTCGGAGACGCCGATCACCAGCCGGGTCAGCAGGGGCAGGGTCTGGTTCATGCTGTCGAACTGGTCGACCACCCGGGGCACAACGAAGGTCATCAGGGCGCCGATGACGCCCAGGGCCACCACCGCCAACACGGCGGGATAGACCAGGGCCGTGATCACCTTGCCGCGCACCGTCTGGTCGCGCTCCAGCCCGTCGGCGAGGCGCTCCAGGATCGGCTCCAGCGCGCCGGAGGTCTCGCCGGCCGAGACCATGGCGCGATACAGCGGCGGGAAGGCCTGACCCTGCAGGGCCATGGCGTCCGACAGACGGCGGCCCTCCATGACGCCGCCGTGGACGCCTTCCAGCACCCGGCGCACGGCGGGACGGTCGGCCTGCAGGGCGATGGTCCGCAACGCCTCCTCGATGGGGGCGACGGAGACGAGGGTCGACAGCTGCCGCGTGGTCAGCGCCAGGGTCTTGGCGTTCAGCTTGCCGCCCTTCGCTTGCCGGACGCGGTCGCTCTTCTGGATGACGCCCCGGGCGGAGGTGATCTCCAGCGGCATAAGCCTGCGGCGCTCCAGCAGAGCGCGGGCGCCGGCTTCGTCGGCGGCGGTCAGCGCGCCGGTGAGGGTGCGTCCGCCGGCGTCCACCGCCACATAGTCGAACGCCGCCATCAGGCCGCCGCCTCGGCCGTGGGCGCGTCGTCCTGCAGGGCGCCGACGTCCTGCCGGGTCACCCGCACCGCCTCCTCGACCGAGGTGAGGCCGCTGAGGACGAAGGCGCGCGCCCGCTGGGTCAGGGTGTCCATGCGCTCGAAGGCCACAGCATTGATCGCGTCCTCGTCGGACTCGGCGGCGATCAGGCGGCGCACCCGGTCGTCGACGGGGATGACTTCATAGAGGCCGACCCGGCCGACGTAGCCGGTCTGGCGGCAGCGTTCGCAGCCTTGCGCACGCCACACCGGCTGGCCCGCCTTGACCCCGATCAGCCGGGCCGTGGCGCGGTCCGCCGGCTCCGAGCGACGACAGGCGGGGCACAGCCGCCGCACCAGCCGCTGGGCCACGATCAGGCGCAGGGTCGAGGCCAGAAGGAAGGGCTCGACGCCCATGTCGCGCAGGCGCGTGATCGCCCCCGCCGCGTCGTTGGTGTGCACCGTCGACAGCACGAGATGCCCGGTCAGCGAGGCCTGCACGGCGATCTGGGCCGTCTCGACGTCTCGGATCTCGCCGATCATGACCACGTCGGGGTCCTGACGCAGAATGGCGCGCAGGCCGGCGGCGAAGCTCATGCCGACCTTGGTGTTCACCTGGGTCTGGCCGACGCCGTCGATGGCGTATTCGACCGGGTCCTCGACCGTCAGGATGTTGCGCGTCGAGTCGTTGAGCAGGGACAGGCCGGCGTAGAGCGACGTCGTCTTGCCCGAACCGGTCGGGCCGGTGACGAGGATGATGCCGTTGGGCTCGCGCAGGGCGGCGCGGAAGGCGTCCAGCGTCTCGCCGGTCATGCCCAGCTGGTCCAGCTTCAGCTCGGCCTGATCCTTGTCGAGGATGCGCAGCACAACCCGCTCGCCGGCCCGCGACGGCAGGGTCGAGACCCGCACGTCCAGCGTCTTGCCGCCCAGGGCCAGCGGGATGCGGCCATCCTGGGGCACCCGCTTCTCGGCGATGTCGAGCCGGGCCATGACCTTGATGCGGGACACCAGCAGGGGCGTGATCCGGGGGTTCAGCGACAGGGCCTCGCGGAGCACGCCGTCGACCCGCATACGCACCGTCAGGGCGGCCTCGAACGGCTCGAGATGAATGTCGGAGGCTCCGGCGCGGACGGCCTCGGCGATGATGCCGTTGATCAGGCGGATGACCGGGGCGTCGTCGGCGGTGTCGAGCAGGTCGGCGGCGGCCGGGATGTCGTCGATCAGACTGCCCAGGCCCGACGGCATGTCCAGATCGTCGCCATCTGTGGCGTTCAGATGGTCGCCAGCATAGACCTGCGACAGTCGGCGGTCGAAGTCGGCCTGGCTGAGCCGTTCGACGCGAAGCGGTCGGCCGAGGGCGCGGCGGGTCTCGACCAGGGCAGCCGGATCGGCCCCCTCGCGCAGGCCGACCAAGGCGATCTCTCCGGCGTCGAGCAGGATCACGCCGTGCCGCTTGGCGAAACCGTAGGGCAGGGTCGGGTTGACGAGGGTGATCATCTCGCCCTCACTCCTGCGGCGTCTGGACCGGCGGCAGGGGCGAAGCCATCACCTCGCCCATCGGCGCCGCGACCCCGTAGGCCGGGGCGACCGGCGGCTGGGTGCGCATGTAGTCGCGCAGCATCTCGTCGAGGCTGGGCTCGACGCCCGGAGCGTTGTTCAGCTGCTGCTGGCGCATATAGCCCCAGCGGTCGGCGGCCAGGGACTGGGCGTCGGCCGGCGAACGGATGATGGTGGGGCGGATGAAGACCATCAGATTGGTTCGCCCCCGCTGACGGCTGGTCGAGCGGAACAGGCCGCCGACCACCGGCAGGTCGCCGAGGCCCGGAACCTTGTCGACCGACAGCCGGTCGTTCTGGTCCAGCAGGCCGCCGGCCACGGCGATGTCGCCGTCGTCGACCACCAGGGTGGTCTCCAGTTCGCGCTTGTTCAGCACCAGGTCGCTGGCCGAGTTGGTCAGGACGCCGTTAATGCTCGACACCTCCTGACGCAGGAACAGGGTGATCGAGCCGCCGGCATTGATCTGGGGCCGGACGATCAGCTTGACGCCGATGTCCTGCCGCTGGGTCGTGCGGAACGGATTGGAATTGCCGTCCAGCAGGGTCTCGCCGGTCGTGATCGGCACTTCCTGGCCGACGAGGATGGTGGCCTCCTCGTTATCCAGCGTCATCAGCGACGGGGTCTGCAGCAGGTTGGAGCCGTCGTCGGTCTTGGCGGCGTTGATGATGAAGCCGAACAGGCCGTCGCCGATGCGCCCGCCGCCCCCGCCGACGAAGCCGTTGGCGCCCAGCAGGGTGTTGAGGGCGAGGTTCTGCAGCTGCTCGCGCAGCGGGTCGTCCTCGTCCAGCCGGCCCGCCGCGGCGCCGCCGACGATCGGGGCCAGCGGAGTCGCGCGGTCGGAATAGTTGGTCAGGCCGACGGGGTTGCCGTCCTCGCCGGCCAGCAGCCATTGCACGCCGAGCTCGCGCACGGCGTTGTCGGACAGCTCGACGACGATAGCTTCGATCAGCACCTGCTGGCGCCGCTGGTCGAGCTGGCGGATGACTTCGCCCAGCATGCGCTGGGTGTCGGCCGAGCCCGAGATCACCAGGGCGTTGGCCCCGGGGAAGCGGGCGATGGTGGCGCGCTGGCCCGGCGCCGGCGCCGCTGTGGCCGAAGCGACAGGCGCGATATCGCCCTCGGCGCCGCTTCCAGCCCCGCCGCGTCCGCTCGCCGGCGTGGCGTTGGCGCTGGCCGCGGTCACCGGCTGGCCGACGATCTGCTGAAGCACGGGCAGCAGCGACTCGGCGTTGGCGTGCTGCAGGAAGACGACCTTGACGTCGTCGGCGGACTCGGCGCGGCGGTCGAGATCCTCGATCAGCGGGCGGATCCGCGCCACAGCCGAGGGATCGCCGCGGAGGACGATCGAGTTCGAACTCTCCACCGGGGTCACCGACACCATGCCCTGTCCCGGCTGGCCGCCGGGAGGCGCGAGCACCGACTGCAGCACGGCGGCGATCTCGCGCGCCGAGGAGTTCTCCAGCGTCACCACCTCGAAGCCGGTGCGGTCGACGTCGATGCGACCGATCAGGGCGCGGATGCGCGCCAGGTTGTCGGCGAAGTCGGCGACGACGACGCTGTTGGCGCCCGCGTTGGGCAGCACCTGGCCTTGCGCCCCCACCAATGGCCGGATGGTCTCCGCGGCCGAGGCGGCGTCGATGTTGCGCAGCTGGAAGACCTCGGTGGCGAACCGCTCGGAGCCGACGGTCGCCGGACCCTGCGCCGCGCCCTGGGCCGGACTGATGCGGTAGGCGCCCGAGCTGGTCGGAGTCACCACCAGTCCGTTGGCGCGCAGGGTCGACAGGAAGACCTCGAACAGCTGGGCCCGCGACAGCGGCCGGTCGCTGGTCACGGTCACCGTGCCCGTCACCGCCGGATCGACGATGAAGGTGCGGCCGGTCGAGCGGGCCACATCCTGGATGAAGGCGCGGATGTCGGCGCCCTGCACGTTGAGGGTCTGACCGGCCTGCGCCAACGCGGGCGCAGCCGCCAGCGGCCCCTGTATGGCCAGGACGGCGGCGAGGGCGATGCCGAGGGCGCTACGGTTCGGTCGCTTCAACGGCCTGTCCTTATGGTGGTGGTCTGAACCGCGCCGTTCCGTTCGAAGCGGATCTCGGCGCTGGCGGCGTCGGCCAGCTGGCCGCGCAGGGCGGCGATTCGGTCGGGTCGGTCGAGGGTCTGGCCGTTGATCGCGAGGATGACATCGCCCGACTGCAGCCCGGCCGCCGTCAGGGCCGGGCTGTCGCCGCGCGAGGAGACGGTGAAGCCGTTGATCTTGAGGCCCTGCATGCGGGGACGGAGCGACGCCTCGGTCATCAGCCGGGCGGGGTCGACCGAAACTGCGGCGAGCGCGCTGGCCGGCTCGGGAGTCGGCGTCACGGTCTGCGGAACCGGCGGCGGTGGCGGCGGGGTCGCCGCGCCGACCGGAAGCTCGCTGAAGATCAGCCGGCTCAGTGAACCGCCCCGGGCCACGACCACATGGTCGGAGCCCACGGAATGAAGGATGAGGCCCGGCTCTATGGTCTCGCCCACGGCGACGGACAGCTGGCGGCCGTCGGCCAGGCCGATGATGGCTGAACCTCCACCGGCGCCGTCCGACCGCAGGCCGAACAGCCGCATCTGGCTGCTGCCCGACGCGGTGTCCTCGGCGAGGCTGCTCTGGGCGCCGGTCCGGAAGAAGGCGTCGAAACGCTGGAGTACCGAATAGTCGACGGGCTGGGCCTGCCGGCGCGTCACCGCCGCCGCCGGGACGTCGACCGGCTCGACAGCGATCCAGACCAGCCGCCCCAGTTGCACGATGAGGATCAGGGCCAGCCCCGTCTCCACGGCGGTGCGCAGCCGATCCGGGCGGGCGGCGAGAGCCTCGCGGGCCCCCATGCTCCAATTGCGAATGGCGACGATCACGATCGCAGGCCCCGATGGGCCCCGACGGCCCGAGAGCGTCCTAGACCAATCGTCCGTGTGCGGGCTTCACAGGCCGATGACGGTGCGGAGAACTTGCCGTGACGGTTAGGGCGGATGCGGAGCAACTGCCGCATTTTCGTCATCGCGTGAGGGAGGCCGCCGCGAAGGCGGCGACCTCCCTCACGTCGTCAGAAGCGGGCGGTCAGGCTGACGCTGGCCGACGATCCGAGATCGTAGGTGTTGATCCGGATCCGGTTGCCCAGTTCCTGGAACTCGTCGTAGTCGGTGCCGAGCAGATTGCGCAGCTCAAGGCCGAAGCCCAGGTCGCGGCCGGCGTATTCGAATTCCTTGCGGAACACGAAGTCGAGGAAGACGCCCGGGTCCTGGAAGTAGTCGGGCTCCCGTGCGCCGGCCGCGCCGGCCCCGCGGGCGGTGATCCGCTCGCTGACGTAGTTGACGATGATCGTCGCCTGGGACCGGGCGGTGTCGTCTTCCCAACCCAGCTGCAGGTTGGCGACGTGTTCCGAATGGCCCTGGAGCCGGCTGCCGTCCGCGATGAAGAAGGAGGCCTGTTCCGGCGCCCCGCCGCCGCCCTGGGTGAAGACGACGTCGTCCGCGGCCACCTGCACCTCGGAGTCCGACCAGGTGTAGTTGGCCTGGACCAGCCAGCGCTTGTTGGCGATGAAGGACGAGCCCGCATCCGGGAACTCCCAGTATTTCTTGGCCTCGACCTCGGTCCCGTAGATGACGCCCGCCGGGGCGTTCAGGAACGACTGCTGACGCTGGTCGCCGGTGAGCACCACCACCGATTCCACGGGACGCGCCAGATCCTTGTAGAAGACGCCGGCCGTCAGATACTGCTGCCGTCCGAAATACCACTCGTAGCGGGCGTCGAGGTTCAGGATTTCCGTATCGACCAGGAAGGGATTGCCGGTGAACTCGCGGTCGCTCTCCGGGTCGATATAGGATTGCGGGGCCAGCTCGCGGAACTGGGGCCGGCCGATGGTCTGGGAGGCGCCGATGCGGAACTGCTGGTCCTCGGCGAAATTCCAGGTGGCGGTGAAGGCGGGCAGGAAATACTCCTCTTCCACCGTCGTCGTCGGGAAGGTCGCGGCGCCGAACAGGTCGCGTGGCATGACCGACTGCGTGCCATCCTCGTAGCGCACGCCGAGGGTCGTCCGGAGCAGCGGCAGGATCTCGGCATCGACCTGGACATAGGCTGCGTTGACCACCAGTTCGGCGTCATAGGCTCCGGCCCCGTTGGTGCCCGAAACCTCCCGCAGTTCGATGGTCGTCGGATTGATGTTGAAATCCGAATACAGGTAGTCGACGCGTGACAGCCGCTGCTCCTCGGTCAGCCCGCTGACGGCCGAAAGCTGCAGATCGTAGCGGACCGCTTCGCGGCTGCTGTCGGTGCGGGCGACGCCGAAACTGAACACGGCCTCGCGCACGTCAGAGAGCGGCAGGGTGTAACTGACGTCGGCGCCGCCCGAGATCACGTCCTCGTCCAGCTCGCTGAACGAGATGAGGTTGAAGTTGTCGTGGATGAAGTCGCCGGCGGCGTTCACCCCGTACTGAAAACGGGACTCGTAAGGCGCGTCGCGCGAGGTCCGGGCGTAGTTGGCCCGCCAGTCGAACTCCAGCGCGCCGTCCAGGAAGACGTGCTCGCCGGCAAGCTGGGAGGAGAACAGCTGCCGGACGAACCATTCAGTATAGTCGTCACGCACCACGGCGCCGCCGCGGCCCAGGTCCGGACCCGCGCTGATGCGGGCCTCCTTGGTCGTGTTGCGCACGTAGAAATTGGTCCACTTGAGCGCGTGGTCGGGATTCGACAGCGACAGGCCGCCCAACAGATTGATCTGAACGTCGTTCTGGGTGGACTCGAATGCCTTGCTCGTCACCGGCACAAGCACGTCGCCCGAGAACTGCGCCTCTTCCTGGAAGCCCTGGCGGGTTTCCCAGCTGTTACTGTATCCGGCCACGCCGAAGAGGCCGAGGGTCCCGATCCGGCTGTCGCTGGACAGGCCGCCCGCGACGTCGAAGCCGAAGTCGACCGGGATCTCGTCCCGTTGCAGCAGGCGAAGCGGAGCATTGACCAGCGAGTGGCCCATGCCCTGCAGCTGCTGAGGCGTGAAGTTGGTCCGGTTGATCTGGAGGCCTTGGCCGAACGCCAGGGCAATCGGGCCGGGTACGTCGCGGGTCCCGTCGTCGAAGCCGGTGAAGTCGGTGCGCGAACCGTAGTAGATCAGGCCATCCTGGCCCGTCGTCTCGCTGTTGGCGCCGATCGACGACGAGAAGCTGAAAAAGGGCTCGCCCGGCGCGTCGATGGTCCGCAGGTCGATTATGCCGCCCCCGAATTCGCCGGGAAAGTTGGCCGAATAGGTCTTCTGGACGGTCACGCTATCCAGGACGTTGGACGGAAACAGGTCCAGCGGGACCACCCGTTGGAGCGGCTCCGGGCTGGGCAGGGGCGAGCCGTTCAGCAACGCCGAGGAATAGCGCTCGCCGAGGCCGCGGACGTAGATGAACCGTCCCTCGGCCACCGTCAGGCCTGTGACCCGCGTCAGGGCGGCGGCCGCGCTGGAGTCGCCTGTCCGTTCCAGGTCCTCCGAGGTGAGGAAGGCGGCGACCTCGGAGCTCTCCCGGTTCGGCTCGGGAATGTTTCGGCCCAGGACAATGACCTCGCCCACGTCCGTGGCCGGGTCGTCCGCCGGAAGGGCGCTGGCGGTCTGGGCGACGGCGTGACCGGGCGCGATCAGCGCGCTTGTGGCCAGCAGGAGCCCGGTGAGGGTCA
This sequence comes from Brevundimonas sp., assembly GCA_035654315.1. GTDB lineage: Bacteria > Pseudomonadota > Alphaproteobacteria > Caulobacterales > Caulobacteraceae > Brevundimonas. Next base: position 1,975 of record DASRXE010000198.1, on the reverse strand, counting down.
GGGTAGCGGTCTTCATGATCTGCGCCTTGGAGTGTTTCAACGGACGGGGCGAAAGCCGGCGGCGGCCCCGTGGAGCCGCCGCCGCATCCGTCGTCAGCAGGTCCGGTTGGCCGTCAGGCCGCAGGTCCAGCCCTGCCACCAAGTGTCGGACGCGTTCTGGACGGCGCCGATGTAGGTCGTGGCGGTGAAGAACGGATAGACCGACGGGGCGTTGACCACCGGCACCGCGTTCTCGTTGGCGCCGTTGATGAAGGTCAGCGTCTGGTTGCCCAGGGTCGTGCCCGAAGCCGGGGCGGTCAGGGTCGAGGTCCCGTTCGCCGTGTTGTTCGTGCCGGCCGTGAACGCCGCCCCGGAAAGGGCCGCGTTGGACGGGCGATACGGCAGGTTGCAGGACATGAAGACCGAGTCGAAGGTCACGCCGCTCGTGGCCGTGTCGGCGTCGTTGATGGCCATGCAGCCGGCCAGCGAACCCGACACGCTGGTGAACACCGAGTTGATGATCGTGGCGTCGGCGCCCGAGTCGAAGTGGGCGACCGTATGGGCGTCGGTCGGCGAGTTGCGGCCGACCAGGGTCCAGTTGGCGATCTTCGGCTGCGACACATAGCGCGAGGCCAGCGGAACCGAGGCCGGGGCCGACGAGAACTCGAAGCCGGCGCTGCGGCTGGTCGAGGTCGGCGGGCGCTGGGTGACGATGCCGAACTGGGCGCCGCCGCGCCAGCCGGTGTCGGTGTCCAGTCCGTCGTCATCGGCGCCGTTGATCACGATATGACGCAGGTTGACGTTGCCGCCGAAGATTTCGATACCGTCGTCCGAGCTGTTGTAGACCTGGATGTGGTCGACGGTGGTGCCCGAGCCGACGCCGGCCATGGTCAGGCCCTGCAGCTCGTTGCCCGGCGAGATTTCGAAACCGGAGAACTTGATCTGGATGTAGCGCAGGCGACCCGAGTTGTCTGTCGGGGTGTTGCCGCCGTAGAAGGCGCTGGTGCCCTCGACGGTGCCGGTGCAGGTGACCGGCGCGCTAAGCTGGCAGTTGGCCTGCGGCGCGCGGCCCGCGATGACCAGACCGCCCCACTGGCCCTGCGAGTTCTCGTTGGTGGTGCCTTCGATATTCTGACGGCTGGTGAAGACGATCGGGTCGGTGGCGGTGCCCTCGGCGAAAATCTGCGAGCCGCGGTTGACGATCAGATAGTCCGACCCGCCCGAGGCGAAGACGCGCACGCCCGGCTCGATGGTCAGGATGCCCTGGGTGCTGCCGGCGGTCGGCGCGTTGGGGTCGATGCCGCGGTCGGTGCCGACTTCGGTCCGGCCGGTGATCGAGTAGATGGTGCCGGCGCGCAGCGGCACCGTCAGGGCGCCGATGATCTGCTGGGGCAGCTGGCAGACGCGCAGCGTGTTTCCGGCGATCAGACCGACGTTGGCGAACCCGGTCGGGCAATCGCCCGCCGGCGTTCCCGGGGGTGGGGTCGTCGGCGGGGGCGTACCGCCGCCGCCGCCGCCGAAATCGCCCTCGCCGGGCGAAGCCACCTCGGCCGATCCGCAGGCGGCGAGGGTCAGGGCGCTGGCGGAAATCGCGAGCAGGGTTGTCAGTCGAAAGCCGGTCATCGTTTCCACCGTGTCTGGTCCAAAGGATCGTTCGGCAGGAGACCGGACGTACCGCCCGGTCACGACGACGCATCGCCCCCTGCCCGGGCTCTCGCTAGACGCGGGATGTGACAGGGCCGCCGCCGAACCGTGACGGTTGCGGCGCGCCTCTGTGAACTTGTCTTGGCTGTTCGATGAAACACCGTCCCGGTACGGCGCGATCGTCACAATTTCCCTCTAGGTCGCGGTAGCGGGCGCGCCGGGATCCGCATAAGGCCGCCACGACGGCCCACGCTCGGAGAGAGGCGATGACCTTCGACACTGCGGCCGTCCAGCTGGCCGCAACGCTCGCCGGCGCCGGGCTTCTGGCGGGCAGCTTCCTCGGCCTGGTCAG
>DASRXE010000197.1:0-8213 GCA_035654315.1 Brevundimonas sp. | reverse complement strand
GGGGCGGCTGCAGCCCGAGGCCGACGGCCTGACCGGCTTCGCGGAACGCGGGCTGGGGCGCTTCTTCGGCTACCAGACGGCGCTGGCCTTCTGGACCGCCTGCCTCGTCGGCAACGTGGCCATCGCGGTGGCCGCCACCGGCTATCTCGGCTTCTTCTGGCCGGTGCTGAGGGATCCGGTCGCAGCGACCTTCTGCAATCTTGGCATCATCTGGCTGGCCACAATCGCCTACATCATTGGGGCGCGGACAGCCTCCGGCCTCGCCGCCGTGGCCCTGGCCATCGGCCTGGCGCCGATCGTCATCGCCGTGGCCGCGGGGATCATGGCCTTCGATCCGCAGACCTTCGCCGCCTCGTGGAGCCCGTCGGGCACGGCGCTGGTGCAGAGCGTGCCGGCGTCGCTGGCGGTGATTTTCTGGGCCTTTCTGGGGGTGGAGAGCGCTGCGGCCCTGTCGGTTCGGGTCAAGCATCCGGCGCGGGACGTCGGCCGGGCGTCGGTGGCCGGGGTGCTGCTGGCCACCGTCATCTACGTCGCCGCCACGGTCGCGGTGTTCGGGGTCATTCCGGCGGACGTTCTGGCTAATTCGACCAGCCCCTACGCCGATCTGGCGGCGCGGGTGTTCGGGGCCTCGATCGCCGGAGTCGTGGCGGTCTGCGCCATCGTCAAGACCATCGGCACGGTCGGCGGCTGGGTCATGCTGGGCGGAGAGACGGCGCGGTCGGCGGCGCGGCAGGGCTATCTGCCGTCCGGCTTCGGGGCCGGCGAGCACACCCCGATCGCCAATCCGCTGCTGGGCGGGGCGATCATGAGCGTGGTTGCGGTGCTGTCCGGCCAGCCGACGCTGGGCGGGCAGTTCGGCGTGCTGGTCGGGGTCACGGCGGTGCTCAGCCTCGTCGTCTACGCCATCTGCTCGGCCGCCCTGTTCCAGATGGCGCGGCGGTCGCGGGCCCGGATCGTCGCCGTCGTCGGCTTCCTGTTCGCCACGGCCGCCGTGGCCGCCGCCGCGCCGGGCTATATCCTGCCGACGGCGGGGTTCTTCATCGTCACGAGCCTGGCGTGGCTGGCCTTCCTCAGAAAGTCCGGTTCGCGCGTTGACCCGATCGCGGGCGACGCCTAACCACGCCGCCGTTTGCTCGCCGGGATTCGGCGCCAAGGAGGCCGTCATGACTATCAAGCTTCTTCCCGGCGTCACCGGCGTGCTCGCGCTGGCCGACGGAACCATCCTGCAGGGCCTCGGCTGCGGCGCGACCGGGCCGGCGCTTGGCGAGGTGGTCTTTAACACCGCCATGACGGGCTACCAGGAGATTCTGACCGACCCGTCCTACATGAGCCAGATCCTGGCCTTCACCTTCCCGCACGTCGGCAACACGGGCGTGAACGTCGAGGACGTGGAGCAGATCGGCGGCGGCGCCGACACCTCGGCCCGGGGCGCGATCTTCCGTGACGCGCCGACCGATCCGGCCAACTACCGCTCGGAGAGCGATTTCGACGGCTGGATGAAGCGGCGCGGCGTGGTCGGCCTGGCCGGCGTGGATACCCGGGCCCTGACGGCGCGCATCCGCGACGCGGGGGCGCCGCATGCAGTGATCGCCCACGATCCGGAAGGCCGGTTCGACCTCGAGGCCCTGGTCGCGCAGGCGAAGGCGTGGAGCGGTCTGGTCGGACTGGACCTCGCCAGGGACGCCTCGACGCTGCAGTCGTTCGACTGGGATGAGGGGCTGTGGGACTGGCCGGAGGGCCATCCGCGCGTGAACGCCAGGGACCGGTCGGTGGTGGTGGTCGATTATGGCGTGAAGCGCAACATCCTGCGGGCGCTGGCCTCGACCGGGGCGAAGATCACCGTGGTGCCCGCGGATACGACGGCCGAGGCCATTCTGGCGCGCAACCCGGACGGGGTGGTGTTGTCGAACGGGCCGGGCGATCCGGCGGCCACGGGCGAATACGCGGTGCCGGAGATCAGGAAGCTGGTCGACAGCGGCAAGCCGGTGTTCGGCATCTGCCTGGGCCACCAGATGCTGGCGCTGGCGCTGGGGGCGAAGACCGTCAAGATGGATCAGGGTCACCACGGGGCCAACCACCCGGTGAAGGATCTGACCACCGGCAAGGTCGAGATCGTGTCGATGAACCACGGCTTCACGGTGGATCGCGACAGCCTGCCCGACGCGGTGGTCGAGACCCACGTCAGCCTGTTCGACGGCACCAACTGCGGCATCGCCCTGAAGGACCGGCCGGTGTTCAGCGTGCAGCACCATCCCGAGGCGTCGCCCGGGCCGACCGACAGCCTGTATCTGTTCCAGCGCTTCGCGGATTCGATGAAGGGCTGACACCCGGCGCCCGTGCCGGACGGTACGGGATGGCAGGGTTTGCATACTGAAATTGCGATGGGCGAATTCGTTCGGAACACACGAGCGCGCCTTTTGGGGGGAACGCCAGGGCCTGGGGCGGCGCCGGTGAGAGATTCGTGCTGTCAAAGACCAGGCCCGGTGGGGGTTTGAGCATTGAAGCACGCCGGTGCGTCAGAAACGGACGCAGGGGCGGGGACCGCGCTTTGCCGCCTCAGGGCGGGGGTGCGGGAGTGTCGAAAAGGCCCGCGAAGTGTCGGGATGACAGGGTACGGGATGGCAGGGTTTGGGCCCCGCCACTATCGTCATCCTTCGGCGAGCCGCGCAGCGGCGCGACCGGAGGACCCAGCGGCGCGCGTGAGCGCGACCCTCTCGGGCGAGCCGCCATTCGCAACAGCCTGCCTGAACAGGTCGCCTTCGGCGCCGCTGGGTCCTCCGGTCTTGGCTTCGCCTCGCCGAAGGATGACGATAGCGGTGTGGAAACCTGAGGTGTCGGCCGGTCCGCCCCGACCTAATCCTCAAATCCGAACCGCACCGCCACGCTGACGAGGGCGTTTTCGCCATCGTGGGAGCGCATCAGAACGCTGACGTAGCGCACCGGCCCCAGGGTGCGGCCAGAGGCCTCGGCGATGGCGCCGGCCTGGGCGCGGGCCTTGCGCACGGCGTCCGCGGTGGCCTGGTTCCAGACCGTCTCGCCCGGATCCGCCGCGCCGTCCAGGCCGAGCAGGGACAGGAAGGGCGTCATGGCGCCGAGGCTGAGGCCGTTCAGGCTGTCGTCCAGATTGGTGACGCCGGCCTCGACGAGGGCGTCGACGAACTCGGGCAGGCGGGATTCGTTCGGTCGGTCGAGCTTGACCTGCACAGAGGCGGTGACGGTGCGCGCATCGCCTTCCGCCTGTTCATTCGCGACCGCCTCGATTTCGGCGGCTGCGGCGTCCGGGTCGCTCCAGTCGATATCGGCCGGGGCCATCGCCGCGTCGGCGGTCATCCACGACGGCGTCTCGCCGATCGCATAGGTGGTCGCGCCGACCTCCATGGTCACGTCGAAGCGGTTCGCCGCGGAACGAAGGCGCTCCAGTTGGGCGTTGCGGTCGGCAACCGCCTCGACGGCGGTCTTGCCGGTCCCCTTGATGGTGACGGTCATCGGCGTCGAGGCCGGGGCGGCCATCGGGGCCTCGCCCTGGGCCGTGACGAACAGGCCGGGGCCGCCGGTCATCGATTCGGCCAGGCTCTGGCCGAACTGGTCGACGGCGGCGGCGACGGGGCCGGCGATATCCTGGGCCGCGACGGGCGTGGCGATGGCGAGCGTGGCGGCGGCCACGGCGGCGGCGATACGGTTCATGGTGCTTGTCCCCCCGGAGATGCGGGCGGCAGACAACCACAGGAGACTGGCCGTGACTAGGCCGCCGGAGCCTTCGGTTCAGCCTGGAACATCTTGTTGACGATGACCCAGCGGCCGTCGACGCGAGCCAGGGCCATGTAGTCGGTGAAGCGCACGGACGGATAGTCGAGGATGATCTTGGCCACGGCCGTGTCGCCGGCGACGTCGACGCTTTCGATCCATCGCCGCCGCTGCGCCTCGTCGGCGGCCGGGGCGCCGGGGGCCCGACCGATGTACTGTTCCGCGGTCATACGGATCAGGGATCCGTTGCGCATGCCCCACAGCTGGGCGTCGGGGTGGAAGGCGGGGCGGAACTCCTCGGCCAGCCCGGTGGCGTGACCGCGTAGATAGGCCTCCAGCGGCGCGCGGACGGCGGCTTCCACCGCCTGCACCTCCGGCGAATGGGCGCCAGGCGTCCTGGGCCAGAACGGGCGCGGCTGTCAGGGCGACGGCCAGCGCGGCGGCGATGATCAGCGGTTTCATGGCGATCTCCGGCCCCGGTCCCCGGGCGCAGCCAAGCACGTTCGCGAGCGGCGGTGAAGAGACTCTGGTGCGGCGGTTCCGACCGGGCCTAAGCTGGGCGCCGGAGGGACCCGCATGACCGCTCAGCCCGTCGAGGCGACGCACGACGCGCCGCTGGCCTCGCCCGCCGCCGCGGCAGCGGGCGTGACCCGGTCCGGCGCCGTCCGGCTTGAGGGGATCGACGCCCTGCGCGGGCTGGTGATCGTGCTGATGGTGCTGGACCACGTGCGCGATTTCTTTCATCGCACGGCCTTCACCGCCGACCCGCTGGCGCTCGGCGAAGCCGGCGACCCGGCGCTGTTCATGACCCGCTGGGTCACCCATCTGTGCGCACCGACCTTCGTCTTTCTGGCGGGGGTGTCGGTCTGGCTGCAGCGCGCCAATGGCAAGTCCCGACCGGAACTGACGCGATTCCTGCTGACCCGGGGGGTGTGGCTGATCGTGCTGGAACTGACCCTGGTCACCGTCGGCTTCAACTTCGGCTGGTTCGCCTTCCTGCAGGTGATCTGGGCCATCGGCGCCTCGATGGTGGTGATGGCGGCGCTGATCTGGCTGCCGCGGACCGCGGTGCTGGCGCTGGGGGTGCTGATCGTCGCCGGCCATCAGGCGCTGGCGCCGGTCGACCCGGTCGATCTGGGTGTCGCCGGCCCGGTCTGGGGGCTGGCGATGGAGTTCGGGCCGACGCCGTTCGGGCCGGGCTTTGTGGCCTATCCGTTCGCGCCGTGGCTGGGGATCATGCTCGTGGGCTATGGCCTTGGCGGTCTGTTCGCCCTGACCGGCGCCGCCCGCACCCGCGCGATTCTGGGTCTGGCGGGCGTTCTGCTGGTCGCCTTCGCCGCGCTGCGCGTCGTCAACGGCTATGGCGATCCGCAGCCCTGGGCCGCGCAATCAGAGGGGCTGTGGACCTTCCTGTCCTTCATCAATGTGGCCAAATATCCGCCGTCGCTGGACTATGCGCTGGCGACCCTTGGCGCAGCCCTGGCGTTGCTGCCGTTGCTGGAGCGGCTGTGGCGACCGGCGCGGGGCGTGCTGCTGACCTTCGGCCGCACGCCGCTGTTCACCTATCTGCTGCACATCTGGCTGGCGCATACGCTGGCGCTGGCCGTGGGCGCGCTGATGGGCATTCCGCCGTCCGCCTTCTTCAACATGCTCGGCGATCCGGGCCGGGTGATCGCCGCCGGCTGGGGCTTCGGCCTGCCGGCGGTCTACGGGTTCTGGCTGCTGACGCTGGGGCTGCTCTATCCGCTGTCGCGCTGGTTTGAAGGCGTCAAACGCCGCCGCCGCGACTGGTGGCTGGGATATCTCTAGCGCAGCTCGGGGATCGCGGCTGTCAGGGAAGCGGCGCGAAGCTCTTTTCCTCGCGCAGGGCGCAGGCCTTGCGGACCGCAACCGGCGCGGCGTGGAGCCAGTAGTCGGCGTCTTCGGGCCGGTTGCTGCGCCGCCGCTCCAGCCCGCGCATCCGCCTCAGCGCCGCATTCTCGAGCAGGCGCGCGTGCAGGGCGCGGGGCGGCAGGTCGGCGCTAGGGTCGCGCCCGGCGGAGGAATCGGCGCTCTCTGGCCCTGTCGTCGGAGGGACGATGGAGGCAGGCATCAAATCTGGTCTTTCTCGACAGGCGCCGCCGTTCTGGCGAGTCCGGCCGGATCCGCCGGCTTCTCCCAGCGGTTCGCACGTAATCCACAGGCCTGTGGATTGTTTCGTTATGAGGGAAAACTATGCGGACATTCAGGCGCTTATCGTCGCATTCCCGCCGTTGTGGTTAAGCGCAGGTAAATGCACCGCTGGCGCCACGCCCCGGGTACGTCCAAAACTGACGTACCGGCGTGTTTATGATTCTGGGGATAAGGCGGTGAGAGGAATTGGGACGGATGAAAGTATCTGGGGGAAGGCTGGCTGCCGAATTCCCATGGATGCCGAGTCACCTCATTAACGGCCGTGCGCTTTGATGACCGATTCATAGAGGAACTGAAGGCCCGCCTTCGCCCGTCCGATATCATCGGACGGACGGTGAAGCTCAAGCGCCAGGGGCGCGAGTATGTCGGCCTGTCGCCCTTCTCAAAGGAAAAATCGCCGTCGTTCTTCGTCAACGACGACAAGGGCTTCTTCCACGACTTTTCCTCGGGCAAGCACGGCGACGTCATCAGCTTCCTGCAGGAGACCGAGCGGCTCTCGTTCGTGGAGGCGGTGCAGCGACTCGCGGGGGAGGCCGGCATGTCTCTGCCAGCCGAAGATCCGCAAGCGGCTCATCGCGAAGCGCAGCGACAAAGCCTCTCGGATTGGATGAACCTGGCCCAGAAGTGGTTCGCCGCCAATCTGCGCCGGTCGCCGGGCAAGGCCGCCCGCGAATACCTCGAAAAACGCGGCCTGCCCGAAGACCAGTGGGAGCGATTCGGCCTCGGCTACGCCCCGAACGATCGCGAGGGGTTGAAGAGCGCCCTCGCTCAGCGCGGGGCCGGGCCGGGAGATCTGGTCGAGGCCGGCCTACTGATCGCGCCGGAAGGCGGCGGCACGCCTTATGATCGGTTCCGCGACCGGCTGATGTTCCCGATTCTCGACGCGCGGGGGCGGATCGTCAGCTTCGGCGGCCGGGCCATGAATCCCGACGACCGCGCCAAGTATCTGAACGGGCCGGAGAGCCCGCTCTTTCACAAGGGCTCCACCCTGTACGGCTTGCCCGAGGCGCGGCGCATCCTCGGGGCCGAGAGCCGCGACAGCCAGGCCATCGTCGTGGTCGAGGGCTATATGGACGTGATCGCCTGCCAGCGGGCGGGGATTCCCGCGGTGGCGCCGATGGGCACAGCTTTGACTGAAGAGCAAATGGCTGTGCTTTGGCGCACCAGCCCCGAGCCAATTCTCTGCTTTGATGGAGACCCCGCAGGGCAACGAGCAGCGGGCCGGGTAATAGAACGAGCGCTTCCGCTGCTTAAACCAGAGCGGAGCTTCAACTTTGTCACGCTCGTTGGGGGTATGGACCCGGATGACATGCTTCGCGAAAAGGGTGCCCTCGCTCTGCGGGAAGCCCTCACGCAAACGAAGCCGTTCTCGCGAAAACTGTTCGAAAAAGAAGTCGAGACGATTGGGGCGCTGGATACCCCTGAGAAGGAAGCTGGCCTATTGGTTCGGCTCCGCAAAGCCGCAGCTGCCATTGGAGACCCCGACCTTTCCAGGACCTACAAAGACTACCTTGTAGGAGCGTTCTACCAGCATGTTCGGCCTAGCGAAGTCGAACGGAAGCAGGCCCATCGAACGATCTATCGAGACCGTCGCGCCCGGCGGACAGAACAGATCATGGACATGACGCCAGAGGCACGAGCCTCTGCTCTCACACTATCTCAAGCTCCTCGGCCTCTGATGGCTGCGATGGTCGAAGGGCTGATGATGCATCCGGCATTAGTGCAAGAGCGGGCCGAACTCTTAGGCACGCAAAGTTTCGGGGATGCCGGCTTGGATCGGCTGGTCAGCGACTTGGTTGTGATGACCTATGATCTCCAAGCGTTGGGCGACGGTCTCTTGCGGTCTCGTCTCACTGCAATGGGCCATAGTGAAACGATGCGGAGAATCGACCGAATTGCTGGTCGTGCGCACGCGCCTTTCCTAGAGCCAGACGTACCGGTCGAACGAGCTCGCCAGTACCTTATGAAAGCGATGGACATCCTTTTGGAGGTGCTGGCCCTCAACAGGGCAGTAGAAGAGATGAAAGACGACGGCCGCTTTGACGCAACGTCTTTCTCCGCCCTCAAATCTCAAAGAGACGCCTTGGACAGATATCTTAGCAGCGGGGAGGTATGGGCTGAACCTCCCCAGTCGGTTCATTGATCGTGACCCTAGAGGGACAAGACCTTGACTCAGCGGCGCTGCGTCGCCATCTGGCGCAATCGGGTCATGGCGTCTTGATGCACGAGGTCGAGAAGGCGGCGGCAAAGTCCGGCGCGCCCTTCCTGGCCACAGACAAGCCCCTCGGCGAGTCGCG
>DASRXE010000196.1:0-2006 GCA_035654315.1 Brevundimonas sp. | reverse complement strand
CGCCCTTCGGGGCTGCGGTCGACCCGAACCGACCGGGCAAGGAAGCTTGTGGCCGATACCGACGCACGTCTGAAAGAGAGACTGGGACGCATCGCCTTCCGGGCGTGGCGGCGCGGGTTCCGCGAAGCGGACCTGGTGCTTGGCCCGTTCGTGGACCAGGTCGGGCCGACGCTTGACGAAGAGGAACTGGATTCTCTGGAGGCTCTGCTGGCGCAGGACGACGATCACCAACTCTACGCCTGGATCATCGGGACCGAGCCGACGCCGTCGGCGCACGACACGCCGGTGATGGCGAAGATCAGGGATTTCATGCGCGACCATGTCGCCGCGGCGGTGGCCGAGGGGGCCGGCTGATGGACGCGCAGGTCCCGAAACGCAGCGATCAGGAGCTGGGCGGCGCGCCGGAGGGGCTGGACGCCCTGACCGTGGCCGAGCGGCTGCGGGCGGACGGCGGCGTCGGCGCCTTCGTGGCCCGCGACTACGCCCGCATGGGCGAGTTCGTGCAGGCGTTCCGGTTTTTCGCCAACGACATTGAAGTGGTGGAGTTTCCGGCCTGGGATTGCCTGCCCTACGACCGGCTGAGCCCGACCTCGTCGGTGTCGGCCGAGCGGATGGCGGCCCTGACCCGGCTGGCCCAGCGTGATCCCGGCGACAGCCGGCCGCTGCTGGTGGTGACGACGGTGGGGGCGGCGATGCAGCGGACGCCGCCGCGCGAGGTGACCTGCGGGGCGGGGTTTGCGACCACCGTCGGGCTCGACCTCGATACGGCGGCGCTGGAGCGGTATTTCGCCGCCAATGGCTATATGCGCGCCTCGACGGTGTCGGAGCGCGGCGAATTCGCGGTCCGTGGCGGGGTGATCGACGTCTTCCCTCCGGGCTTCGAGGAGCCGGTGCGGCTGGACATGTTCGGCTCCGAGCTGGAGTCGATCCGCACCTTCGATCCGGCGACCCAGCGTTCGACCGGCCAACTGCGCGACGTGTCGCTGGCGCCGGTGTCGGAAGCCCTGCTCGATCCGGACAGCATTTCACGATTCCGGACCGGCTATCTGGAGCTGTTCGGCGCGCCCGGCGAAGACGCCCTGTACTCGGCCATCAGCGAGGGCGCGCGGCGACAGGGGATGGAGCACTGGCTGCCGCTGCTCTACGCGCGGCTCGAGACCCTTTTCGACTATCTGCCGGACGACGCGCGGCTGTTCCTCGACAACCAGGTCGAGGCGGCGCGGGCCGAGCGGTGGGCGCTGACGAAGGACGCCTATGACGCCCGGCGCGACGCGGCCATGGGCAAGGGCGGCGCGGCCTATCGCGCCCTGCCGCCGGAGCGGCTGTATCTGCCGGAGAGCGACTGGAACAGCGCGCTGGCGGGCCGTTGGGTGCGGCGGCTGTCGCCGTTCGACGGTCCCGGCGAAAACGCCGGCGGCCGGCTGGGGCGCAGTTTCGCCGCCGAGCGGGCGCAGGACAGCGTCAACCTGTTCGAGGCGGTGGCGCGGCACGCGGAAACGGTGAAGGCGGCCGGCAAGCGGGTGCTGTTCGCCTCGTGGACCGAGGGCTCGTCCGAGCGGCTGGCCTCGATGCTGTTGGACCACGGGCTGGAGCATGTGGTGGCGGTGCGCGACTGGACCGACGTCCAGAAGGCGCCGAAAGACCTGTATCTGCGCGGCGTGCTGCCGGTGGAGCACGGCTTCGAGACCGACGACATCGCGGTCATCTCCGAGACCGACATCCTCGGCGACCGGCTGGCGCGGCCAAAGAAGAAGCGGCGGGCGTCCAACTTCCTCGCCGAGGCCTCGGCCCTGACGACCGGCGATCTGGTGGTCCACCTCGACCACGGCATCGGCCGCTACGAGGGGCTGAAGACGCTGGAGATTCAGGAGGCGCCGCACGACTGCCTGGAACTGCTCTACGCTGGCGAGTCCAAGCTCTACCTGCCGGTCGAGAACATTGACCTGCTGACCCGCTACGGCAGCGAGGCGGACGGGGTGCAGCTGGACCGTCTGGGCGGGGCGGGG
>DASRXE010000195.1:0-3307 GCA_035654315.1 Brevundimonas sp. | reverse complement strand
CGGCCCACATGCGCATCGTTCTGGCCACCGACGCCTGGGAGCCCCAGGTCAACGGCGTCGTCCGCACCCTGACCCGGACCATCGCCGAATGCCGCGGCATGGGCCACGAGGTCGAGGTCATCGAACCCAGCCAGTTCAAGACCATTCCCTGTCCGACCTATCCGGAAATCCGGCTGGCGCTCGGGGCGGAAGAAGAGATCCGCGAACGGCTGCGAGCCTTCGAGCCGGAGGCCGTGCACATCGCCACCGAGGGGCCGATCGGCATCGCCACGCGGCGCATCTGCGTCGAATGGAAGCTGCCGTTCACGACCAGCTACCACACCAAATTCCCCGAATATGTCTCGGCCCGGTTCCCGATCCCGGTGCAGGTCGGCTACGCCTATATGAAATGGTTCCACAAGCCGTCGGGGCGGCTGATGGTGGCCACGCCGACGCTGCGCGACGAGCTGCTGGCGCACGGGTTCAGGAACGTCTCGCCGTGGTCGCGGGGCGTCGACACCGAACAGTTCAATCCGGACCTCGAACGCATCTACGACGAACTGGGCGGCAAGGACTGGCCGCGGCCGTTCTGGCTCAACGTCGGCCGGGTGGCGGTCGAGAAGAACATCGAGGCCTTCCTCAGCACCGACCTGCCGGGGACCAAGATCGTGGTCGGCGACGGACCGGCCCGGGCCGAGCTGGAAGAGAAATACCCGGAGGCGAAATTCCTCGGGGCGCGCTTCGGCGAGGAACTGGCGCGCTGCTTCCGCGACGCCGACGTCTTCGTGTTCCCGAGCTGGACCGACACTTTCGGCCTGGTGATCCTGGAGGCCATGGCCACGGGCACGCCGGTGGCGGCCTATCCGGCGCATGGGCCGATCGACATCATTCCGAACTCCGGCGCCGGGGCCATTGACAAGGACCTGCGGGTCGCCTGCCTTGAGGCGCTGGAATGCGACCGGGCGGCGGTCCGGGCCTATGCGGAGAAATTCAGCTGGCGCGCCTCGGCCGAGCAGTTCGTCGAGAACCTGCAGCCCTATCCGGAGCCGGAGCGTGGGCGGTTCTGGCGGCGTCTGAGAAGGATCGCGCGGCTGCGAAAGCGGGCGGCGGCGTAGGCGGTAGGGACCAGGGGCCAGGGGCCAGGGGCTAGGGGCTAGGGGCCAGGGATGGGTCCGGGAAAGCGCAAGACGCCCGCTCCAGGCGCCGAACCTCCAGTCCCTAGACCCTAGTCCCTGGCCCCTGTTTCCTAGAAGTCGAACTGCGCCCGGACCTGTAGCGTCTGGACGTCGACATCGGAGGCGGCGACCTGGGCCTTGTTTTCGGCGTCGGTGTAGTTGGCCAGGAAGCGCACGTAGGGGAACGGGTACCAGGTGGCCCCGACGGTGACGGCGGAATATTCGCCGGCCGTGGCCACGCCCGCGAACTCGGTGAGGTCGGCGGCGTCGTAGCGGACCGCCAACTCGACCGCGCCCATGCCGCCCTGGGTCACCGGCTCGCGGATGCTGACCCGGCCGAACTCGCCGGACCCGGCGTCGTATTTGCGCTGCTCGCCGGTCGGGAACAAGGAGGCGAAGACGTACCAGGCATCGGCTCCGGCCTCGCCGCCGCCGGTCAGGTCGGCGTCGACGCTGGCCCATTCGCCCTGCACCGAGAAGGAGCGCCAGACGGCGGCGGCCTCGAGCCCGATGGCCGTGTCGCTTTCGCCGGCGCCCAGGGGCGAGGAGCCGGCGTCGGTGTAGCGGTCGCCGTAGTTGGTGTTGTTGCGCACCCGGTAACGGAAGGCGCTGTCGTCGCCGCGGTCGCGGTTGCGGGCCCAGGCGCCGATGTGCAGCTTCATGTCGTCGGTGACGATCGGGGCGAAGTGGGCGCGGACGAAGACGCCGCGCTGCTCGTCGCCGCCGGACGAGGGATCGTTGATGTTGTCGCCGTGGACGCCGCCTGCGATCGACCAGTCAGCCCCGCCGGTGCGCGCCGCCAGCGTCATTACCCGGCCGGCGTCGATCAGGTCGTTGAACGGCCCGCGCTCCATGAAGGTGGTGTAGCGCGACGAGGTCAGGTTCTCGAGCGACAGGCTCTTGAAGTGGCCGAGGGTGATGGCCGTGTTTTCGGTCGGCGCGTATTCGAGCAGCAGGTCTTCCCAGCTGGCCTCGCCATTGGCGATGCTGGCTTCGGCGACCCATGACCACTGGTCGGCCCAGGAACCCTGGAATCCGAGCCGGGCGGTGCGGATGCGGCTTTCCGAAGCGCCGAAGTCGAGACCCGTGGCGCGGTCCACGTCCTGGTCCACATAGTCGAAATAGACCCGGCCGCGCGGCTTGAAGGTGAACTCGCCCCACTTCAGTTCGGGCGCGCCCTTCCAGGTGATGGTGGTGGGTTCGGCGTCCTGGGCCTGGACGGCGCCGGCCGCCAGCATGGAGACGACGGCGAGCGCGGCGCCCGCCAGCAGGGATTGATGTCGCACGGATGATGTCCTTCGGTTTGCCCCGCCCGACCGGATGTCGTCAGGTCAGGGCCCGAATTATCGCCTTGCCGCGACGTTTTTGCTGAAGTCCGGCGACGCTACTGTGAGGTTGCGGTGACGCTGGTTCGACCGTCCAGACTCGATCCGGTGACGGTTGGCCGGCGCTTTTGTGACGGCGTCGACGACACTGCGGACAGCGAAACGCCGCGGGCCTTGCGAGCCCGCGGCGTTCCGGCCTTCGCCGATGAAGCCGGCGGTTACTGCGGGCTGGCCATCGGCGTCATGGCCGCGACGATGGCCCGCTGCGCCGCCAGTTCGTCGGCCGGCAGCGGCACCAGACCGCGGTCCTGCAGGTAGCCGCCGCGCCCGGCCGAGGCGTCGGACATGAACTCCATGACGAATTCCTTCAGCCCGGGGGTCACGTCGACATGCTGCTTCTTGACGTAGATGAACAGGCTGCGCGCCAGCGGGTAGGAGCCGTCGGCGATGGTCGCCGCCGACGGGGCGATGCCGTCGATGGTCAGCGGCTTCACCGTGTCCATGTTCTGCTCGAGGAAGGAGAAGCCGAACACGCCCAGCGAGCCGGGGGTGCGGGTCAGGGTCTGGACGATGGCGTTATCGTTCTCGCCCGAGTCGATCCAGGCGTTGTCCTCGCGCAGGGTGTGGGCCAGCGTCTCGAAGCGGTCGCCGTCGGCCTCGTCCACGGCGGCCATGGCCGGGATCAGCTTGGCGCCCGGCGCCATGCCCAGTTCGAGGAAGGCGTCGCGGGTGCCCGAGGTCGGCGGCGGGCCGTAGACCTGGATGCGCTGGCTCGGCAGGCCCGGGTTGACCTGGTTCCAGGTGGTCGCCGGGTTGGCGACGAAGGCG
>DASRXE010000194.1:0-5155 GCA_035654315.1 Brevundimonas sp. | reverse complement strand
GTCGTCGCCCGACTGGATTTGTGATGAAACGTTTTGGTTGCAACAATCCCGTTTCCATGAAACGGTTCCGTATCGAACAGCGGGAGCGACGCCATGGCCAGGACCGGCGAACCGGAACAGGTGGACGCCTTCGTCGGCGCGCGGATCAGCCTGCGCCGCTCGGCGCTCGGCCTGTCGCAGACGGCGCTGGCGCAGCAGCTGGGCGTCAGCTTCCAGCAGGTGCAGAAATACGAGACCGGCCAGAACCGCATCTCCGCCTCGCGGCTGCACCGGGTGGCGACGGTGCTGGCCACCTCGGTCGAGGCCTTCTTCCCGCCGGTCGAGACGGCGCGCCCGCCGGCCGAGGGCGGCTGGGAGGCGCTGCGCCACATCACCGCCTCCCCGGACGGCCGCGCCGTGGCGGCCGCCTGGCCGCGGATCGAGGATCGCGAGCTGCGCAAGGCCGTGGCCCGCGTGGTGCGGGCGCTGGCGCGGGACTGAGGATCGGCGCGGCGGAGGCGGCGTCGTGAAGGTGCTGGTCGTCGACACGTCGCTCGGTCTGTGCACCGCCGGAGTGTTCGCCGTCGAAGGCGGCGAGGCGCGAGCGCTCGGCCTGCGCTCGGAAGCCATGACCAAGGGCCATCAGGAGCGGCTGGCGGGCCTGGTTCGTGACGCCGTGGTCGAGGCCGGCGGCTTCGGCCCCATCGACCGGGTCGGCGTGACCGTCGGGCCGGGATCGTTCACCGGCCTGCGGGTCGGTCTCGCCTTCGCCCAGGGGCTGGGCGCGGCGCTCGACCGGCCGGTGGTCGGGATCTCGACGCTGGACGCCCTCGCCGCCTCGGCGGGGATGGGGCCGGCGACGGCGGCGCTGATCGACGCGCGGCGGGGCCAGATCTATGCGCGGTTCTGGCGAGGCGGCGTCGCACAGGGACCCGCCGAAGCCCTGTCGATCGAGACGGCCCGGGAGCGGGCGGCGGCGCTCGGCGACAGCGCGCGCCTGGTCGGCTCGGGCGCGGCCCTCATCGCCGGGGAGGTTCCGGGGGCGGCGGCGCTGGATCTCGCCGGACCCTCGCCCGAGGCCCTGGCCCGGCTGACGGCGGCGGCCGATCCGGCGGAGAATCCGCCCCGACCGCTGTATCTGCGCGCGCCGGACGCGACGCCGCCCACCCGCCTGCCCGGCCAGCCCCGACCGCCGGCGCCATGACTGACGCCGCGCGGCTCGCCGCCATTCACGCCGAGGCCTTCGACCGGCCCGGCGAGACGCCGTGGAGCGAGGCGGCCTTCGCGGACCTGCTGACCCAGTCCGGGGTGTTCGCGGTCGAGGCGGCGGACGGCTTCATCCTCATGCGGACCGTCGCCGACGAGGCGGAGATCCTGACCCTCGCGGTGCGGCCGGACGCGCGGCGCGGCGGGCAGGGCGCCCGACTGGTCGGCGAGGGGGTGGTGGCGGCGGCGGCGCGCGGGGCCACGCGCGTCTTCCTCGAGGTGGCCGAGGACAATGTGGCGGCCCGGGCCCTGTATCTGCGGGCCGGCTTCGTCGAGGCCGGGCGACGGCGTGGCTACTATGCAGCGGCGGACGGGGCGCGGCGCGACGCCCTGCTATTGGCTCTCAACCTGGCGGCGCCGCTTCCCTAGTCGGCCCGGCCCGCCTATCCTGTCGCCATGGACCGGATCGAGAAACTCTGCGCCGAGCGCGGCATGCGCATGACCGAGCAGCGGCGCGTTATCGCCCGGGTGCTGTCGAGCGCCGAGGATCATCCGGATGTCGAGGAGCTGTACCGCCGCGCCTCGTCGATCGATCCGCACATCTCGATCGCCACCGTCTACCGCACCGTCCGGCTGTTCGAGGAGGCGGGGGTGGTCGAGAAGCACGACTTCGGCGACGGACGCTCGCGTTATGAAGAGGCCGGGGACGACCATCACGATCACCTGATCGACACCCGGTCAGGCGAGGTGATCGAATTCTTCGACGCCGAGATCGAGCGGCTGAAGACGGAGATCGCCGAACGGCTGGGCTTCGAACTGGTCGGCCACAAGCTGGAGCTCTACGGCAAGCCGATCGAGGGGGCCGCGCCGTCCAGCCGGGAGGGGCTGGTGTTCGAGCGCCGCGCCGCCCGGGTCGACCCAGCCGACATCGAATAGCCCCGGGGCATGGCGCGAACCGCGTCGGGGCCCTAAAAGCCGATCCATGACCGAGACCGTTGTTTCGCTGCCGGAGA
This sequence comes from Brevundimonas sp., assembly GCA_035654315.1. GTDB lineage: Bacteria > Pseudomonadota > Alphaproteobacteria > Caulobacterales > Caulobacteraceae > Brevundimonas. Next base: position 2,957 of record DASRXE010000194.1, on the reverse strand, counting down.
CGGATGAGGCAGGCGCCGCGCCGAAGCGCCTGTTCATCAAGACCTATGGCTGCCAGATGAACGTCTATGACTCCGAGCGCATGGCCGATGTGCTGCGCCCGCTGGGCTATGCGCCGACGGACACGGCCGAGGACGCCGACTTCGTCATCCTCAACACCTGCCACATCCGCGAGAAGGCGGCCGAGAAGGTCTATTCCGAGCTCGGCAAGCTGAGGGAATTGAAGGACGCCCGGACGAGGAATTCGACGACGGAAAGGGGGACGTCCGGGAATTCGATGATTATCGCCGTGGCCGGCTGCGTCGCCCAGGCCGAGGGCGAGGAGATCATGAAGCGCCAGCCGGCGGTCGACCTGGTCGTCGGGCCGCAGGCCTATCACCAGCTGCCCGAGCTGCTGACCCGCACGGCGCGGGCGCGGGGCGAGCGGATCGGGGCCGATTTCGCGCCCAATGAGAAGTTCGACGCCCTGCCGGTCGCGCGCGGCGGCGAGGGGGTGACCGCCTTCCTGACCGTGCAGGAGGGCTGCGACAAATTCTGCACCTTCTGCGTGGTGCCCTATACGCGCGGGGCCGAGTGGTCGCGGCCGGTCGCCGACGTGCTGGCCGAGGCGCGCGAACTGGCGGCGCGGGGCGTGCGCGAGGTGACGCTGCTGGGCCAGAACGTCAACGCCTACGACGGCGAGGGGACGGACGGAAAGCCGTCGACCCTGGCGCGGCTGGCGTATGCGCTGGCCGAGATCCCGGGGCTGGATCGCATTCGCTACACCACCAGTCACCCCAACGACATGTCGGACGACCTGATCGCCGCGCACGGCGAGCTGGACGCCCTGATGCCCTATCTGCACCTGCCGGTGCAGTCGGGCTCGGACCGCATCCTGCGGCTGATGAACCGCAAGCACGGGCGGGCGAAATATCTCGAGCTGGTCGAGCGCATCCGCGCGGCGCGGCCGGACATGGCGCTGTCGGGGGATTTCATCGTCGGCTTCCCGGGCGAGACCGACGCCGACTTCGAGCAGACCATGGATCTGGTGCGGCAGGTGAACTACGCCTCGGCCTTCAGCTTCATGTATTCGCCGCGCCCCGGCACGCCGGCGGCGACGATGGCGGCGCAGGTTCCGGACGCGGTCAGCCGCGAACGGCTGCACGCGCTGCAGGCGCTGCTGGCCGAGCAGCAGGTGGCGTTCAACGCCTCGCGGGCGGGCCTGATCGTGCCGGTGCTGTTCGAGAAGAAGGGCCGGCACGGGGCCCAGGCGATCGGGCGTTCGCCCTGGCTGCAGTCGGTGCATGTCGAGGACGCGGATCATCTGATCGGCCGGATCGTTCCGGTGGAGATCGAGCGCGGGCAGCAGAACAGTCTGACCGGCCGGCTCACCAACCAGGAAAGCGCGTCCCTCAAGCAGCGAGACGCCGCGCGTCGAGCGATAGGGACCCTTTGAAGCATGGCGCGTGAGAGTGAGTTCCTGGCGTTGGACGACGCCGCCCTGCGCGCCGTCGTGGGCCCCAACAGCCGCCACGTCGCCCTGATCGAGGACGCCTACAAGGTGCTGGTCGAGGCCCCCGGCGGCGGCGTGACCATCAACGGCTCGACGCGCGACCGGGCGCAGGCGAAGCGCGTCATCCAGACGCTGGCGGAGCGGGCGGACACCGGCGCGACGATCACCGAGGCCGACGTGCGCACCGCGCTGGGGGCGGCGGCGACGCAACCGCGGGAAGGGCAGGGCACGGTGGCGCCCAACGCCATCGCCCTGCCGGTCGGGCGGCGGGGGGCGATCGCGCCGAAGACGGCGGCCCAGGCCAACTATCTCGACATGCTGTCGAAATGCGAACTGACCTTCGGCGTCGGTCCGGCGGGGACCGGCAAGACGTTTCTGGCGGCGGCCTATGGCGCCTCCCTGCTGCGGCGGGGGCAGGTCGACCGGCTGGTCATCACCCGGCCGGCGGTCGAGGCGGGCGAGAAGCTGGGCTTCCTGCCCGGTGACCTGAACGAGAAGGTGGACCCCTATCTGGCCCCGATCTGGGAGGCGCTGAACGACATCCTCGGGCCCGACGACGTGCGGCGGCGGCGCGACAAGGGCGAGATCGAGGCGGCGCCGATCGCCTTCATGCGTGGGCGGACGCTGGCCCACGCCTTCATCATCGTCGACGAGGCCCAGAACACCTCGCGGCTGCAGATGAAGATGGTTCTGACCCGGCTGGGCGAGGGGGCGCGGATGGTGGTGACCGGCGACCCGTCGCAGATCGACCTGCTCAACCCGCGCGCCTCCGGCCTGCGCCATGCGCTGCGCATCCTCGAGGGGGTCAAGGGCGTGGCCATCCAGACCTTCCAGGCCCAGGACGTGGTCCGCCACGCCATGGTCGAGCGCATCGTCCGCGCCTATGACGCCGACGCCGCCAAGCACCGCCCGACCGCCGATCTGGAAGATCCGGACGCATGATCGAGGTGGAGATCGAGGAGGCGGCGTGGACGGCGGCCCTGCCCGACGCCGCCGGCGTGGTGGAGCGGGCGGCGGCGGCGGCGCTCGGCGCGATCGACGGCGGCCTGGTCGTGCTGCTGACCGACGACGCGACGGTGCGCGACCTCAACGCGCGGTTCCGGGACAAGGACCGGCCGACAAACGTGCTGTCGTTTCCGGGCGCGGAGATGACGCTTCCGGGGCAGGCGCGGCATCTCGGCGATCTGGTGCTGGCGTTCGGGGTGTGTGCGGCCGAGGCGGAGGCGCAGGGCAAGACCCTGAACGATCACCTGTCGCATCTGACCGTGCATGGCGTGCTGCACCTGCTCGGCCGCGACCACGAGGCCGAGGCCGAGGCGGAGGCGATGGAGGCCGAGGAGCGGCGCATCCTTGCCAGTCTGGGCGTGGCGGACCCATACAGGGCCGATGCTTAAGCTTGACCCCGCCTCCCGCCGCCACCGGCTGATCCTTCGTTTCGGACGTATCGCCCTGGCGCTGCTGGCCGGC
>DASRXE010000193.1:0-13209 GCA_035654315.1 Brevundimonas sp. | reverse complement strand
GCCGGCGGCGGCGGCAAGGGCATGAAGCTGGTCGAGCGCCCCGAGGACTTCGCCTCCGGCCTCGCCTCGGCCCAGCGCGAGGGCCAGTCCTCCTTCGGCGACCCGCGCGTGCTGATCGAGAGCTACATCACCCGCCCACGCCACATCGAGGTGCAGGTCTTCGGCGACAGCCACGGCAATGTCGTCCATCTCCACGAACGCGACTGCTCCCTCCAGCGCCGCCACCAGAAGGTGATCGAGGAGGCCCCTGCCCCCGGCATGGACGCCGCCACCCGCAAGGCCGTCACCGACGCCGCCGTCCGCGCCGCCAGGGCCGTGAACTACGAGGGCGCCGGCACCATAGAATTCATCGCCGACGCCTCCGACGGCCTCAAGGCCGACCGCATCTGGTTCATGGAGATGAACACCCGGCTGCAGGTCGAACACCCGGTCACCGAGGCCGTCACGGGCGTCGATCTCGTCGAATGGCAGTTCCGCGTCGCGGCGGGCGAGCCGATCCCGCTAAAGCAGGACGACATCCCGCTCAACGGCTGGGCCATGGAGGCCCGACTGTATGCGGAAGACCCCGCCAACGGCTTCCTGCCGAGCATCGGCAAGCTGGACCGCTTCCGGTTGCCGGACAAGGTTCGCACCCATGCCAGCGTCGGCGAGGGCGACACAATCAGCCAATTTTACGACCCGATGATCGCCAAGATCATCGTCCACACAGACACCCGCAAGGACACAGCCGCCAAGCTCGCCCGCAAATGCCGCGAAATCGAAGTCTGGCCCGTCAGAACCAACGCCGAATTTCTGGCCCGGTGCCTGGAACAACCCGATTTCATCAAGGGTGACGTGGATACCGGATTCATTGGCGAGCGGCAGGACATCTTGACCGCCGGCAAGGCCCCATCTCCCGCGGCGATCGCCGCGGCTTTCACGACCTTGGGCGGCGAAGGCGAGATCAGTGGCTGGGACGGCCCGTCCAACGATGTGCACAGCCCTTGGAGTCAGGGCCCGTTCGCCTTCCGCCTGAACGGCCCCTCTGGTGTGAGAAGCACGCTCTGGTTCGAGGGCGAGCAACTCACCGCTACGCTACGGGGACCGCAGGCCTACAACGACATGGGTCAGCATTTCGGCTTCACCATTGAGCGGCCCGATGGTCGGTTTCACGGCACAGGCTCGCCCGGTTTCACCTTGGTCGACCAGCAGCACTTCCCGTCCCTTTCGCTCGCTGACAGCATCGTTGTCTTCGACGGCGGGGCGCCCTTCGAGTTCAAGCGGCGGAGGAACAGTGGCCCGGCTGGAGCAGGCGCCTCCGACGGTTCCCTTCGCGCGCCCATGCCCGGCAAGATCGTCGCTGCGCCGGCCAAACCCGGCGACAGCGTCGCGAAGGGCCAGCCCATCGTCGTGCTGGAAGCGATGAAGATGGAGCACGCCCTCGTCGCCCCCTTCGACGGCGTGGTCGAGACCGTCGCCGTCGCCGTGGGCGATCAGGTCGCGGACGGAACGGTGCTGGCGGTGGTGAAGGCGGCGGAAGCCTAGGCCTGAAGCAGCCCCACACCTCCCACCGGCGTGGTCACTTGTGCGTCGCCGAAGGTGGCGATCAGCGGCCGGCCCTTGCGGATCGCCTCGCGCACCTCGGGCAGCTGCAGCGAGGCCCGGTGCGCCGCCTCGTCCGTCCACACCTCGGTCACCCAGAGGGTCTCGGCCTCGACCGGATCGTGGGCCACGACATAGCTGAGACACCCCGGCATCCGTCCCAACCCCTCCAGCAGGATCGCCGTCAGCGCATCCCGCTGACCTTCGACGGCCGTCATCTTGCCGATCAGTCCGTACATGGCCCTGTCCTCCATACCGGCCCGAACCGGCGGGGCGAGGCCGAGACTGGCCAGTCCGGCCATCCCCCCGATCATGCCGCGTCGTCCGATCCTCATGGATTTTTTCTAGGCTGATCCAGAAGTCGTGTCTCCCGCCCCGTGCGCGAAGGATGCTAACCCCGCCTCATGTCCCTCCACATGATCAAGCTCTGCGTCGGCGTCGCGAAGGTCGAGACGCTGGAGCGCCGCGCCTCGAAAGGCGAGTGGCTGACCGTCCACACCCGCATGACTCCCAAGCGCGCCGTCGAGCTCGAGGACGGCGGCTCGCTGTTCTGGGTGATGAAGGGCTCGGTGGTCTGCCGCATGCCGATCCTCGACGTCTCGACGAAGGGCGAGGGCAAGACCAGCATGTGCCACATCAGGCTGTCGCCCGAGGTTATCCGCACCGCCCCCCAGGCCCGCCGCCCCTTCCAGGGCTGGCGCTATCTGGAGCCGAAGGACGCGCCCATGGACCTGTCCTCGCTCGACGCCGGCGAGGTGCCGGAGGATTTGGCCAAACGGCTGCGGGAGATGGGAGCCTGGTGACGGAGTGATTAGTGATTAGTGATTGGTGCTGGCCGCCACTTGCGAGGGAGCGCGGACAGCGCCGCCCTTCCGCCGCCAGTGACGCTGCAATCACTAATCACTAACCACTAATCACCCCACCCGACTCCCCCTAACCTCCCCGCATGCTCCCCCGCTCCGACCGCCTCGAAGACGCCCTGCACCGCATATTCGAGGGCGGCAAGAACACCCGCGCCAGCTGGTTCGCCCTGACCGGCGGCGAGACCCTGTTCGCCGAGGGCGACGTCGCCGACACCCTCTATCTGCTGCGCTCGGGTCGCCTCGGCGTATTCCGCCGCGACCGCGAGGGGGACCGCCCGCCCCAGTTCGTCGGCGTCATCCGCCCCGGCGAACCGGCCGGCGAGATGGCCATGCTGGCCGGCACCGAACACACCGCCGACCTCGTCGCCCTGCGCGACTCCGAGGTGCTGGCCCTGCCCCGCGACGCCTTCTTCGAAGCGGCGCGCACCGAGCCGGACCTGATGGTCGAACTGTCGCGTCTGATGATCCAGCGCGCCCGCGACCGGCGCTCGGGCGGCGGCGAGCCGAGCGTGTTCGGCTTCCTCTCGGCCCGGCCACGCCCGATCCGCGCCTTCGTCGAACGCGTCGCCGCCGCCATTGAGGCCCACGGCTTCACCTGTCAGGTCATCGATCAGTCCGCCCTGACCTCGGCCTCCGAATGGTTCAGCCGGGTCGAGGACGCCCACGACTTCGTCCTTTATGTCGCCGAGATGGACGAGCCCGCCTGGGCCGCCCTCTGCGCCCGCCAGGTCGACCGGGTCTTCGTCGTCGGCGCCGGGCTGATGGCGCCCCCCAACCGGCCGATGCCCCACGCCGGCGTACTGGACGCCCAGCGCCGCACCGACCTGATCCTGCTGCGCGACCCGCGCATGGCCCATCCGGCCAACACCGCCGTCTGGCTCGACGCCGTCCAGCCGGGCCGCTGGTTCCAGGCCGTCGAGGGCGACCAGGCCGACGCCGAGCGGATCGGCCGGGTCGTCACCGGCTCGGCCGTCGGTGTGGTCATGTCGGGCGGCGGCGCCCGCGCCTATTCCCACATCGGCGCGCTGAAGGCGCTGCGCGAGGCGGGCGTGCCGATCGACTTCGTCGGCGGGGCGTCCATGGGGGCGGTGATCGCCGCCGGCCCGGCCCTGAACTGGTCGCAGGAAGAGCTGGAGACCCGCATCCGCAAGGCCTTCGTGCAGAGCGATCCGCTCTCCGACCTCGCCTTCCCGATGCTGGCCATGACTCGCGCGAAGAAGGTCGACCGCCTGCTTGAGGAAGCCTACGGCGATATCGATCTGGCCGACCTGCACCGGCCCTTCTTCGCCGTCTCGACCAACCTCACCAGCGGCAGGATCGAGGTCCACCGGCGCGGACTGATGCGCCGCGCCATGCGGGCCTCGATCTCCATCCCCGGCATCCTGCCGCCGGTGGTCATCGACGGCCAGGTGCTGGTCGACGGCGCGGTGCTGAAGAACCTTCCGGCCGAGGTGATGCGCCAGATGAACTCCGGTCCGGTGATCGGCGTGGACATGTCCCAGACCCGGGGCGTGGACCCCGACACGGTGGAGCATCCGCCCTCCATCTGGCGACTGATCGCCACCGGGGCGTGGCGGCGGGGGCCGCCCATCGTGTCGATCCTGATGCGTTCGGCCACCCTGACGACGGACGCCGATCTGGAAAGCTCGCGCGCCGCCACGGACCTGCTGGTCCAGCCGACCCCCGACGGCGTCGACATTCGCGACTGGAAGGGTTTCGATCCCGGCGTCGAGGCCGGCTATCGCGCCATGCGCGAGGCGCTGGAGGGGCTCGACGGCCCCGTCACCCACCTGCGCCGCCGCACGCCGGTCAGCGCTTCCACGCCCCCAGAAACAGACGCGGAAACGGCATCGGGTCCACCCCGTCCGGCCGGCGCGGAAACGCCCCGGAAAGCTGCGCGCCGGGGGCGTCGAGAAAAGCCGTCCGCATGACCACGTCCGGCAGGGCGTCGCTGGAATCTAACTCGTGCACCCGCGCATTCGAAAGAGCCGCTTCACCCGGACCGCATGCTGGCCCGCGCGCAGAGCCAAAGAGCGGCGCGGTGAGGTCCGGTTTCAAGCAGCTGTACTGGTCGGGCTTCCGGTCGGACGACGGGCCGGTCAATGCCATGACGGGCGCCGCTTCCGGGAAGGATGGTACCGCCTCTCAGGCTTGAACTGAGGACCTCCGGTTCCACAAACCGGCGCTCTAACCAACTGAGCTAAGGCGGCGCAGGCCCGCGAAGGGCGACGCGAGGGCGGTGTCTAGCCGTGTCGCTGGCGTCGATCAAGGTGGATTTGAAGATTGGGTCGAGGGGTGAGGGTCAAGGGAAGGAGGCGGACGAGGCGATGATGGGCGCGCCCGGCCGGCGGCGGCCATTCTCTCCCGTGCTCGACCCTCGCCCTCTCGATCAACTCCACCCCTGGCTTTCGATATACTGCTCCAGCGCCGCGATCCGGCTGGCGTCCGACGGGTGGGTCGAGGCGAACTCGGGCGTCGACCCCTGCCGCTGTTCGGCCATCAGGCGCCACAGGGCGATGGCCTCGGATGGCCGGTAGCCGGCGCGCTGCAGATAGTCGACGCCGAGACGATCGGCCTCCAGCTCATGGCGGCGCGAGAACGGCAGCAGCACGCCCAGCTGGGCCCCCAACCCGCCGATCGCCCCGGCGGCCTGGGCGTAGTCGCCGGCGGCGCTCTGAACGCCGCTCAGCACCAGGCTGGTCGCCGCGGTGGACGAGTAGCGTTCCGCGGCGTGGCGGGCGACGACGTGTCCGACCTCATGGCCCAGGACGGCGGCCAGTTGGTCGTCATTGCGGACCAGATTCAGCAGGCCAGTGGTCACCCCGATCTTGCCCGAGGGCAGCACGAAGGCGTTCGGGCTCTCGCTGACGAAGACGGCGTAGTCCCAGCTCCGGTCGGCCAGGCCCGCGGCTTCGACAATACGGGCGCCAACGCGGCGGACCCGGGCGTTGGCGGCGGCGTCCCGGGAGGTCGGCTGGGTGCGCAGCGCCTCGGCCCACGCGGCCTCGGACTGCTGCGTCAGGGCGGCGTCGTCGACGATCAGGAACTGGCTTCGACCGAGGGTCTCGTTGTAGGCGCAGGCCGCCGTCGACAGGACGGCGGTCGCGGCGAGGGCGAGGGTCAGAGGGCGATTCATGGGGCGAACTCCGTTATCGGCTTCGCCGCACAACGCCCGAGCGCGCCCTATCGCTCCCCGCTGCAAACGAAAACGCCCCGGCCGCTGGGCCGGGGCGTCTCGTCTTGATGGAGCCTTCCGGCCTATTCGGCCAGGCGGAACCGGATGGTGAAGCGGGCGCGCCCGCCTTCCGCGACGCCGTCAACGGTCCGGGGCGAGAACCGCGCCCGGGACATCGAACGGAGCGCTTCCCGACCAAAGCCGGCGCCGGAGGGATCCTCCGAAACGATCGAGCAGTTGGTGGCCGAACCGTTGGCGCTGACATTGCAGACCAGCTGTACGGTGCCCTGCTCGATCCCGCGGGATGCGGCGCGTTCCGGGAACTCAGGCGCGGGCTGGCGTTGCCAGGTCACGTTGCTGATTTCCGGCGGACGCGGCGGCGGCGGCGGCAGCGGGATCGTCACCGGTCCGTCGATGCGGCCCGGCGGGATCGTCGAGGCGATCCGGTCTTCCTTCGGCGTCGGCGGCACCGGAAGCGGCGGCACCGGGATGTTCACCGGAATCGGAGCCGGGACCCGCACCTGCAGCTTGGGCGGCGGCGCCGTTTCGGGCGGCGGCGGAGGCGGCGGAGGCGGCGGCGGCGGCGGCGGGATCGGTTCGATCAGCTCGACGTCCACCGCGTCATCCGAATAGTGCACCTCACGCAGCTTGAACTGAGCATTGACGAAATAGAACGCCAGAAGTCCGAACAACAGGCACACCACCACGACGCTGGCGATGAACACATGCGGAGGGACACCGAAGAGGCCCTTCGCTTTCGGCGGATCGTAGCGACTGCGATGATATTCGACGTCTGTCATGTTCTCACCGCTCCTACTTCGTCGTCTGCTCTTCGCCGACCAGGGCGACGCTGTAGAAACCACTGTCCTGGAGCGAATTCATGACCTGCATGAAATCGCCGTACCGGGTCGTCTGATCCGAACGGATGAAGATCCGCTCGTCCGACGGCGTCTTGTTGCCGATCAGACCGAGCAGTTCCCCGCCGATGGCGTCGGGACCGCCCAGGATCTCGTTGTCGCCGATGTAGACCCGGGAGTCCGCCTGGATCGACACAAAGAAGGGCTTCGGCGGATTCTCTTGCGGCTCGGCGACCGCGACCGGCAGTTTCACCACCACCGACACGGTGGCGAGCGGAGCCGCCACCATGAAGATGATGAGCAGGACAAGCATGATGTCCACGAACGGCGTGACGTTGATCTCGCTGTTCTGCTCGATGGCGTACTTGCCGCCGCCGCCACCGGAGAGTTTGGCGGCCATCCGGGTTACGCCCCCTTGTCGAGGTTACGCGACACGGCGTTCATCAGCTCGGCATTGAAGCCGTCCGAACGGGTGCCGTAAGCCGCGATGCGGGTGTTGAAGTAGTTGTAGAAGATAACCGCCGGGATAGCCGCGAACAGGCCGATACCGGTGGCCAGCAGCGCTTCCGAGATACCCGGGGCGACCGAGGCGAGGTTGGTCGTGTTGGTGTTCGCGATGCCGATGAACGAGTTCATGACGCCGTAAACGGTGCCGAACAGACCGATGAACGGCGCGGTCGAACCGACGGAGGCCATGAACTGCTGGCCACCCGACAGGCGCTTGGCCATGCCCGACTGAACAGCCGAAACGGCGGCCTGGGCGCGAGCGATGGCCGAATCGCGGTGATCGCCAGTGACCGAAAGGCCGGCCTGACGCGACAGTTCGACTTCGTCCGTGGCCGCCGCGGCCATGTCGGCCAGCGGGTTGCCTTCGAACTCTTCCGACGTGGCCACGCGACGCATGTCGGCGATCGTGCGGGTCTGACGGAAGGCTTCGAGGAAGCGATCGGTGGCGCGGTTCAGGGCGCCGAACTCGAACAGCTTGATCAGCAGGATCACCCAGGTGAACACCGAGGCGAGCAGCAGGCCGATCATCACGACCTTAACGACGATGTCCGCGTCCATGAACATCTTGGCCGGGGTCAGCTTGCCGTGGCTGGCTTCGGCCGGTTCGGCGTCAGCAGCGGCCGGCGCCGTTTCAGCCGCCGTAGCCGCATCAGCGGTGACCGGGGTCGCGTCGGTGGCGGCGGGAGCCTCGGCGGCCGGAGCGGCCGGGGCGGTGGCATCCTGCGCGAGGACCGGCGTACCGGCCATCAGCACGGCGGCGCCGGCCATGGCCAGGAGGATGTTGGTCTTCTTGATATCGAGCATAGTTCGCCAGTTCCTGCTTTTTTGGTCTGACTTGTGGAACCCTGAGGAACGGCCGCAGACGACGCCCGCCCCCCCATGAAAATCTCGTCCTCAGCGACGGGGCTCTATCGAACCCCGGTCTGCGGAACGCCTCCTGACGCTTCCGGTTGCCTGTCGGCCTCCGGGGCGATGTCGACGACGGTGAGACCCGCTTGAGTCCCGCTTCCGCCGACCGCTCGCCAAGGAAAGCGGTCACGCTCCCTTTGGCGAACGCTTATCAGAGCGTCAAGTGCGCAGCCGCGCTTTTCCCCTGGCGAGGGAGCAAGCGCGTCCAACACCGAGGATTCAGGTCGAAAGCGACAATTTCATGATGGATGGACACCGATTTCCGGCGGGGCCGTGCACGATGGTGCCTGGGGGCGGATTCGAACCACCGACACGCGGATTTTCAATCCGCTGCTCTACCAACTGAGCTACCCAGGCGAGACGTCCATTCGCGAGAGCGGCGTCTATAGGCGAGCCGTTTTCAGGTGTCCAGCGGTCATGTCAGCCTTCCTCGTCGTCCCGCGACGGCGTGTCGTCGGCCGGGCCGGGAATGGCGTAGGAGCCCGAGAACCAGCGCTGCAGATCCACGTCGGCGCAGCGTTTGGAGCAGAACGGCTTGTATTTCGCGTCCGCCGGCGCGCGCCGGCAGATGGGACAGGTCGCCATCGGTTAGCCTTCGTCGATTTCCACGCCACCCGGCAGCGCCGGATCGGCCTTCACCCGCGCCCGCGGGCCTAGGCGCGCGGCCAGCGGCTCCGCGAAGGCGGCGACCGCCGTCGGGCAACGCAGCGTCAGATAGGGCGCCGCCGTGTCGCCCGCCAGCGCCAGCGCCAGCCGCCGCACTGCGTCGATCGCCCGGGTCTCGACCGTCGGTCGCCCGTCCGGCCCGTTCAGCCGCTCTTCCAGCGGCGTCGTCCGCCACGGCAGCGACAGCATCAGCACGCCGAAACGGTTGACCGGCCCATAGACGATCGCCGGATCGTCGCCGAACGCCGCCTTCGCCGCCGCCGACATCGCCGCACCGTCGTGGCCGGTCCCGACCAGATCGACCGCCACCAGGCCGCCCCAGCCCTTCAGCCGGATCAGCCGCGCCGCCTGCATCAGCCCGTCGCGATTCGCCCGACTCTTGTCGCGTCGCCCGTCCCGCCCCGGTTCGGCGGCGTGATCGATGTCCACCGCCACCAGCGCCCGCGTCCGCTCTACGGCCACTCGCACGCCGAGATGTGGGAACAGGGCGCCGGGGGCCAGCGCCTCTTCCTCAGCCTCCAGGCTCGCACGCATCGCCGCGGCCCCGGTCACGACCTCGACGCCGGGCGCCAGCCGCGCCAGCGTCTCCGCCACCGTCGGCCCCGCCCGCAGCAGGCGCGGCTCGCCCTCCCCCGGCCCGATCAGGCGCAGCGTCGGCACTTTCTGTTCGCGCGGCTCGGCCGAGACCTCGACCTCGACCTTCTGACCCATGGCGACCCGGTCGCTCTTGCGCAGCGGCAGGAAGCCGAACGGCTCCGGCGCGCCGAGGTCGACGAAAGCTCCCTTCAGTCCGGCGTCAACGGCGACGACCCGACCGACCGCACGCCCCCCCAGCCTGTGCTGCGGCGGGTCGCTCTCTCTTTGTAGAAGAAGCCGCTCGAAGCGGCCGTTCCGGACGACCATGCCCCGGACCTCGCCGGGCGTGTCGTCCAGAAAGACCTCGAGCTCGCTCACTCGCTCCGCCAGCCGGCCCCGGCCAGCAGGTTGACCGTCTCGTGAAGCGGCAGCCCGACGATGGCGGGATAGCTGCCGACGATCCGGGTCACGAAGGCCCCTGCCCGGCCCTGGATGCCGTAACCTCCCGCCTTGCCGCGCCATTCGTCCGAGCTGACGTAGGCGGCGATCTCCGCGTCGGACAATACCTTGAACGACACCCGAGCCTCGACCACGCGATGTCGGATCGTCCCTGCAGCCGCCACAGCGACGCCGGTGAAGACCCGGTGATTGCGTCCCGACAATAGCTTCAGGAAGCGCACCGCCTCCGTCTCATCCGCGGCCTTCTCCAGCAGCCGGCGGCCGACCGCGACCACGGTGTCGGCGGCCAGCACCACGGCGCCGGGCGCGCGCGCCGCGATCACCTCGGCCTTGGCGCGCGCCAGCCGGGCGGCGAGGCGCGGCGGCGTCTCGTCCTTGAGGGGCGTTTCGTCGATGTCAGCGGGTTCGATGCGGTCCGGCGTGATGCCGACCAGCGCCAGCAATTCCACGCGGCGCGGACTGGCCGACGCCAGCACCAGATCAGGACGGCTCATTGCGAGCCCGTCCTTACTTGAAGCGATAGGTGATGCGGCCCTTGGTCAGGTCGTAGGGCGTCATCTCGACCAGGACCTTGTCGCCGGCCAGCACGCGGATGCGGTTCTTGCGCATCTTGCCCGCGGTGTGGGCGATGATCTCGTGGTCGTTCTCGAGCGTCACGCGGAACGTCGCGTTCGGCAGCAGTTCGCTGACGACGCCGGGAAACTCGAGCAGTTCTTCCTTAGCCATGCGGCCTCTCGCGCCCTGTGAATACGAGTCTGGACGCGCGCCGGGCGAAAGCGCGCGTCGAAAAGAGCGGGCCTAATGCCTGAAAACGTCGGGATAGTCGAGATCAACCGCGCCGGTACAGCGCCGTCACAAGGGTGAACAGCCGCCGGGCCGTCTCGTGGTCGATGGCGATCTTGCCGTCCAGCCGCGCCTTGAGCAGTTCGGCGCCTTCGTTGTGAAGGCCGCGCCGGCCCATGTCGACGGCCTCGATCTGGCCCGGCGATGTGCCGCGCAGCGCCTCGTAATAGCTGTCGCAGATGCCGATATAGTCCTTCACCACCTTGTTGAGCGGGTTCAGCGACAGGCCGTGGGCCTTGGCGAAGCCCGGTCCGGCGATGTCGAACACCAGCCGTCCATCCAGAAGCGAGAGCTTCAGCCTGTACGGCCCGCCATCCGCCCCGGCCGGCTCGAAGCTGTTCTTCTCAACCAGGTCGAAGATGGCGACGCGGCGCTCGTGCTCGATCTCGGCCGTCGCCGCCGGCAGGGTGGCGGAATCGAGCTCGACCGAGGACAGGCGATGCTCGCTCACGCGGACTTCGGCCCTTCGGCCAGATGGGTCGGCGCGACCTTGGCCGGCCAGCGCTCGGACAGGTCGGTCAGCACCGCGTCGAGGCACTCCACATCGATTCGAAGGTCGCCGCCGCCGGCGAACATCATGATCACCCGTCCTCCCGGGGCCTCACCCGGAACGAAGTCGAGGGCCAGCAGCTCCAGCGCGTGCTCCGGGCCCCGCGGCAGACGCCGGCTCTTGACCGAGAGAACGTCGCCGAATTGCATGGCGGACATCACCCGCGTGCCGCCGCATTCCCAGCAGAACCGGCTCAGGGCCAGCGTCACCCGCCGCGCCTGCGGCTCCCAGACGATATCCACCGGCCGCAGGATGGCGTCCTGCAGCGCGGCCGAGATGATGTGCAGGTCGTCGGCGTCCTCGGCCAGCAGGCGCAGCGGCTCGACGGCCGATCCGGCCGATGCGGTGTCGTCTGCGGTGGAGGCCTCAGTGTTCATGGTCGTCGCCCTTGATCCGGCGGATTTGCGCGCCGCAGGCCCCCAGCTTCTCCTCCAGTCGCTCGAACCCGCGGTCCAGATGATACACGCGTCCGACCGTGGTTTCGCCCTCGGCGACGAGTCCGGCGATGACCAGGCTGACCGAGGCCCGCAGGTCGGTGGCCATGACCTGGGCGCCGTGCAGGACCCCGACGCCCCTGACCACCGCTTCGCCGGCGTGGACCGAGATGTCAGCCCCTAGCCGGCCCAGCTCCGGCGCGTGCATGAAGCGGTTCTCGAAGATGTTCTCGTGAATGACGCTGTCGCCCTCGGCGGTGGTCATCAACGCCATGAACTGCGCCTGCAGGTCCGTGGCGAAACCGGGATAGACCTCGGTGGCGACGTTGACGGCCTTCAGCCGCAGCGCCGGATCGCGTTTGACGATCACCCCGTCGGCGGTCGGCGCCACCTCGACCCCGGCCTCGACCATCTTCTCGCTTAGCGCCGTCATCAGTTCGGGCCGCGCTTTCGTCAGGCGCACCTCGCCCCCCGCCATGGCGGCGGCCACGGCGTAGGAGCCCATTTCGATCCTGTCGGCGATGACCGGCCACTCCGTCCCGCCCAACGAACTCACGCCGGTGATGACCAGTTCGTCGGTGTCGATGCCCTCGACCCGGGCGCCCATCGCCACGAGGCAGCGAGCCAGATCGCCGATCTCCGGCTCGCGCGCGGCCTTCTTCAGCACCGTCACGCCATCGGCCAACACCGCCGCCAGCAGTGCGTGCTCGGTCGCGCCGACCGAGACGAAGGGGAACTCGATCTCGGCGCCTTTCAGCCCCTTCGGCGCCCGGGCGATGACATAGCCCTCGTCCAGTTCGATCTCGACGCCCATGGCGGTCAGCGCCTGAAGGTGCAGGTCGACCGGACGCGCCCCGATGGTGCAGCCGCCCGGCAGGGACACCTTGGCCTCGCCGGTGCGGGCCAGCAGCGGTCCCAGCACGTTGAACGACGCCCGCATCTGCCGAACCAGGTCGTAGGGCGCGAAGGTCGAACGAATGGCAGCCGCGTGGAACAGCGTCTCCTGCTCCCCTCCATGCCCGTTCTCGGTCACCTCGACGCCGAGTTCGCGCAGCAGGCGGCCGAGGAACTTTGTGTCGGCCAGGCGAGGCATGTTGGTCAGGCGCAGCGGCTGATCGGTCAGGATCGAGGCGGCCATCAGCTTGAGGGCGGAATTCTTGGCGCCGCTGACCGGAATTGTTCCGTTCAGCCGGGCGCCGCCTTGGATGGCGATGCTGTCCATGTCGTCTCTACAGGCCGACGCGGGTGCGCCGGGGGCCGGCTATCTAGCCCGGACGACCATGGTTGCGAAAGGCCGTCCGCTGCGTACGGGCGATGACATTCAGTTGCTCGGCTTTGCGGGCTTCGCGCCGCGCATCGCCGCCTTGCGCCGCTTCAGATTGGCTCGCAGCGCCGTGGCGAGCCGCTGGGCGCGCGCCGTGGCCGGAGTCTTCGGCGGGGCCAGCGGATCCGGCAGGCTGGGCGGCAGGTCCGGAAGGGGGGCCGGGATTTTCGACTCATCCATGCCTTGATGAGACCCGTTGCCGAACTTTTCCGCAAGCTTGGGAAATCAGGGCTTCCCCCGTTGTCCCCCGTTGGCTATAGGGCCGCTTCCTCGCGAGCGAAATCGGTTGAGCCGCCCCTCGGCGGCGAGGCTCAGATTTCGCTCTACTAAAGATATTGACCAATCCTTGGGTTCGGATCGCTCGCGATCCGAAACAGGATTGGTCGCCGCCGCCGTAGCTCAGTGGTAGAGCGCATCCTTGGTAAGGCTGAGGTCGTGGGTTCGATTCCCCCCGGCGGCACCACT
>DASRXE010000192.1:0-3205 GCA_035654315.1 Brevundimonas sp. | reverse complement strand
TGAACCGCGACTGGTACCCGCAGATCCACACCCTCTATCAGGCGCGGGGCTATCGATTCGTGACGCTGGACGAGGCGCTGGCGGACCCGATCTACAGCCATGCCGACGACTATGTGCGGGCCAATGGCGTCTCCTGGCTGCACCGCTGGACCTCCAGCGAGGGGCGGCCGATCCGCTGGGAGCCCGATCCTCCGAAATGGATCATGGACGCCTATGAGGCGCGTAACTGATCAAGGGGCGCCGGGCCGGCAGGCCGGCCCTGTCGACCCTCTCCCGTCTGGCAAGCCCTGTGTGGCCAGACACGCTGGTTGTAGGTCTCCGCATACCTTTCCGCCAGCCTCTGGAGGTGCGCCGTCTCCCGGTCGAGATAGTCGCCGGTCCCTTCGAGGATTCTGATCCGGCACCCTTCCACGCTTGTTCCGGCGGGGAGGCCGGGAAAGTAGGTGGCGTAGCCGTACAGCCCGATGAGCGGCGGATCTCCGCTGGCGATCGCCGCATCGCCGTCACGGATGGGGTCGGCGGTCCTGACCCACTGAAGTTGGGCCGCCCGCTCCGCGAAATGGTCGCAGGTCGTCTTGTCAAAACGGCACTCGCCGGCGGCGCCGACGCCGCAGCCGGCGAGCAGCAGAAGGGCCGGAAAAAGAGCCGCGCGGTTCATCTCTGGATCATACAGGTTCCAGTGGGTGACGAAACGGCCAGAGCCCGCTAGACGACTGCGACCATGACCGATCTCGCCCAGCTCGAACTCGACCTGATCAACGCCATCGGCGGCGCGGAGACCGCCGCGGCGGTGGAGGAGCTGCGTGTGGCGGCGCTTGGCAAGTCCGGTTCAATCTCGGGCCTGCTCAAGGGCATGGGGGCGATGAGCCCGGACGAGCGGCGCGAGCGCGGGCCGATGATCAACGGTCTGCGCGACCGGGTGTCGGCGGCGCTGGCCGCGAAGAAGGCCGAACTCGAGGCCGCCGAACTGGACGCCCGGCTCAAGGCCGAACACGTCGACCTGACCCTGCCGCCGCGACCGCGCCGGAAGGGGGGCGTCCATCCGACCATGCAGGTGATGGACGAGATGATCGCCCTCTTCGCCGAGATGGGATTCGCGGTCGCGGAAGGCCCCGACATCGAGGACGACTTCCACAATTTCACCGCCCTGAATTTCCCGCCGAAGCATCCCGCGCGGGAGATGCACGACACCTTCTTCCTGACGCCCGATCCGGAGACCGGCGAGCGCAAGGTCCTGCGCACCCACACCAGCCCGGTGCAGGTGCGCACCATGATGACCCAGAAGCCGCCGATCCGGATCATCGCGCCCGGCCGCACCTTCCGGAAGGACAGCGACGCGACCCACACGCCGATGTTCCATCAGGTCGAGGGGCTGGTGATCGACAAGGCCATCCACATGGGCCACCTGAAGTGGACGCTGGAGACCTTTGTGGCCCGCTTCTTTGAGGTGGACGACGTCGACGCTCGCTTCCGGCCGCACCACTTCCCCTTCACCGAGCCGTCGGCCGAGATGGACATCCGCTGCGACCGTTCGGGCGGCGAGCTGAAGCTGAACCAGGGCGACAGCTGGATGGAGATCCTCGGCTGCGGCATGGTCCACCCGAACGTGCTGCGCAACTGCGGCATCGACCCCGACGAGTATCAGGGCTTCGCCTTCGGCATGGGCGTCGATCGCCTCGCCATGCTGAAATACGGCATCCCCGACCTGCGCCCGATGTTCGAAGCCGACACCCGGTGGCTGGCCCACTACGGCTTCTCCGCCTTCGCTGCGCCGAACCCCGCCAGCGGACTGAGTTGATCCCATGACAGACAGCAGCAAATCCATGTCGTTGCGCCCGCTCGGCGATGGACCGACCTATGAGGGCGAGCAGATCTGGCTGCCGCAGCTGATCGCCGAGGCGATCCGCGCCGGACGGGGCGTGATCGAGGACAAGACCTTCATCGATTGCCGTCTCGAGGGGCCGGCGGTGATCATGCCGGTCGGCGCCTGCGAGTTCGACGCCTGCGACATGGGCTATTCCGGCGGCGACGTCCGCAACCTGCTGCTGGCGCCGGTCGGGGCCGAGAAGGTGATCGGCGCCATCGCCTTCCGCAACTGCACCTTCCGCCGCTGCAATTTCTTCGCCGTGGGCTTCACCGGCTCCCCCGAGTTCCTGAAGAATTTCCACGACGTCGTGGGAGGCAAGGCCTCGTGAAATTCACCCTCTCCTGGCTGAAGGAGCATCTCGACACCTCGGCCGAGGTCGCTGACGTGGCCGACGCCATGACCATGGCCGGTCTGGAGGTCGAGGAGGTTCACGACCCGATCGCGGTGCTGGCTCCGTTCACGGTGGCGAAGATCGTCTCGGCCGAACGGCATCCCAACGCCGATCGGCTGCAGGTCTGCCAGGTCGACACCGTCGACGGGCGCAAGGAGATCGTCTGCGGCGCGCCCAATGCGCGGGCCGGCCTGACCACCATCTACGCCCCCATCGGCGCCTGGGTGCCGGGGCTGGGCGTGACCCTGGTCGAGAAGCCGGTGCGCGGCGTGGTCTCGCACGGCATGCTGTGCTCGGCCTCGGAACTGGAACTGGCCGGCGAGAGCGACGGCATCCTGGATCTGGCGGACGATCTGACTGTCGGAACCCCGGCCGCGGGCGTGTTCGGCGCCGAGCCGGTGATCGATTTCGAGGTCACCCCCAACCGGCCCGACTGGCTCGGCGTGGCCGGCATCGCCCGCGACCTGGCGGCGGCCAGCCTCGGCCAGTTGCAGACCCCGGCCGTGGCGCCGGTGGCCGGAACCTTCCCGTCGCCGATCATGGTGCGGATCGAGGCGCCGGAGATGTGTCCGGTGTTCGCCGGCCGCCTGATCCGGGGCGTGAAGAACGGCCCGTCGCCCGAGTGGCTGCAGCATCGGCTGGCCGCCATCGGCCTGCGCCCGATCAACCGGCTGGTCGATGTCACCAACCTGATCGCCTACGACCGCGCCCGCCCGCTTCACGTCTATGACCCGGCCAAGCTGGTCGGCGCCGAGATCGTGGTGCGCGCCGGGCAGGTGTCCGAGGGCGCCGAGCATATCGCCGCCGGGACTCACGAGCATCTGATCGCGCTGGACGGCAAGACCTACGCCGTCGATCCGACCATGTGCGTCATCGCGGACGCCGCCGGCGAGCGCCCCATCGGCCTCGGCGGCGTCATGGGCGGCGAGTCGACCGGCTGTTCGGAC
>DASRXE010000191.1:0-6990 GCA_035654315.1 Brevundimonas sp. | reverse complement strand
CGAGCGGTTCTTCCTGTGGCGGGAAGATTGGCTCGAGAATCTGCGATGTGTCTGGAAAGGCCGGGGAATATTTTCTGAACCCGACTATAGATCCGCGAAATGGTAGCACAGCGTCATCGGTCGGAGCGGCCCTTGAGAGCCGGGGTTCATCACGAAGGACACGAAGGTACACAAAGGACACGACGGGGCCGGTTGCTCGGAGCGTCGTCGCGCGGCGCGAGCCGGGGGCTTATATCGGGCCTTCGGCCCAATTGAGTCTGTGAGGGAAGGACGGGCGCGACGGCCGCCAAGGGCTCGCTCCCGTCGTGTCCGTTGTGCCCTTCGTTGTGTTCGTTGTGATGCACCAGCAAAGACGGATGGCGCGTGGCTGCGCGGCTGTTCCGTCGCGGGGGGCCCTTCCCGGAACGCTCCGGCCCGAACCGGTGTTCTTCAGGAGCGGGGCCTGAGGGAGAAGCGGTATGCGAGTCTTGTTGAGCATGACGGCGGCGGCGGCCTGTGGCCTGACGCTGTCGAGCTGCGCGTCGATGGATGACTACGCCTCGGCGTGCGAGCGCGACTATGCGCGGAACCGGGAGCGGGCCGTGGCGGCCGGCGCGCTGCTGGGCGGCGCCATCGGAGCGGCGGTGGCCGGAAGCGAGGACCGGGAGCGCGGGGCGGCGATCGGCGCGGCGGCCGGGGCCCTGCTGGGCCACACCCTGTCCGAGGAGGACGATCCGTGCGGCTACGGCTTCGGCGGCTACAACACCGACTACCGCTATGGCCGGGAGCGCATCTACTGGCGCGACGACGGTCGGCGCTGGTGAGGGAACGCAGCGGCGCGGCGGCGGTTTGTCGGGTCTGATCCGGAGAGACCGATGACCCAGCTGAAGACCCTGTTCACCGTCGCCGCCCTCGCGGCCGGCATGGCCGCCTGCAACAATCCCGAATCCGCGCCGGAGCCCGAGAACGAGGTGGTGGCCGAGACGATGCCCGATACTCCTGACGCCGCGGCGATGCAGGATGCGGCGGCGGCCGGCTCGACGGGCCTGACCCCGCCGGCTGCGGAGGAGGCCGTCGAGCCCCAGGAACCCGCGCCCGCCGGCTGAGTGAGCGTCGAACGGGAGCGCCCTGAATCTGTGGGCGATTTCGTATCGCCGGCTTGGTACGGCCCCGGACATCGGCTAGGGGCGGGGACCGGGGTCCGGGGGAGATTTGTCATTTGAGATGGTTTCGGAAGCTCATCACGCGCCTGCGGTGCAAGCGCCACCGCTGGCGGCCCGACCGTCGGCGCGAAGGCTGGGAGTTCTGTGACCTGTGCCGCGCCCACCGGCGCGCGCCGCTGGAGAGCTAGAGCGAAATCGGCTGAGTTGGACGCAGTCGAACCCGGCTCAGATTTCGCTCCGCATTGAAACTGGACCATTTTTTTGGATTCAGGTCGATTCGACCTGAAGCAAAAATGGTCCAGGCCATTCAGGCGAAGCGCCGCCGCTGGTCGGCGCTGCGCAGGGTCGAGCGGATGAAGTCCGCCGGAGGGTCGGTCTCGGCCAGCACGGCTTCCTTGATGGCCCGGGGCTCGCCGAACAGGTGACCCTGGCCGACCGAGATGTCGAGCTCGAGGATGTCCACGATCTGGCGCTCGGTCTCGCATTTCTCGGCGATCAGCTCGATGCCGTAGCGGCGGGTCAGGCCGGCGAAGTCGGCGGCCTGGATGTCGCGCATGGCCGGCAGGGGCGCGGCGCCGTCGAGGTCGAGCAGCTGTTCGATCAGCAGGTCGGCCGCCACCTTCATGAACTTTACATCGGACCTTTGCAGGTCGGCGAAGTCCAGGTCCAGCGTCTGCACCTTGTCGATCGAGAAGCGGAAGCCGAGGTCGGCCAGCTTGGCCATGTTGCGGGCCTCGACCGCGCCGCGGGAGTCGAAGGTGGCCTGGCCCAGTTCGAAGATCAGGGCCTGGTTGAGGTCGCGGTTCTCGCTGAGGAAGTCGAGGAACTGCGGGAAGAAGGTCTCGTCGCCGAGCGAGGACAGGGCGACGTTGCAGAACACGCCGACCTTGCGGTCCTGACGCGCCAGACGGCGGACGATCTGGGCGCAGCGGAACAGCAGCAGGTTGTCGATGGCCGGGACCAGGCCCTCGCCCTCGGCGACGGAGAGGTATTCGGCGGGCATCATCACCCGGTCATCGGCGGCGCGCAGGCGGGTGAAGCTTTCGTAGAAGATGGTGCGGCGCTGGGGCAGGGAGACGATCGGCTGCAGGTAGAGGTCGACGCGGTTCTCGGCCAGGGCCTCGTGGATGGTCTGGAGCAGGACGTTGGACTGCTCGCGGTGACGGGCCTCGAAGGTGTTGATCGGCGTCGGCTGGGAGATGCGCTGGTCGATCGACTCGCTCATCTGCTGGATCAGCGATTCCAGCATGCGCACCTCGCCGGAGAGCTGTTCGGTCGAGGACAGGGCGCCGGTCTCGATGGCCTGGGCCAGTTCGGTCAGGGCCCCCTGGGTGGATTCCATGGCGTCGGCCAGGAGGCGGTGGGCCTCGCGGACCTGGTCGATCTCCTTCTTGAGCGAGGCGCGCTCGGCCTTGCCGGAGATCCAGGTGTGAAGGGCGCCGATCAGGCCGAGGGCGCCGATCCCGGCCGCCGCGCCCGCGCCGGCGCCGAGACCCGCACGCCACACGAAGGCGCCGACCGTCATGGCCAGGAACACATAGCCGAAGAACAGGAGGCCTTGAGTCAGGACGCGCATGGAAACCGTAGTTCCGCCTTCCCCCGATGGAATCGCCCGAGTATCGGGTTATCACGACAGATCGCCTAGGCTTGGTGCACGGATTCTCCCCAGACTTCGAGGTTAACGATGCAATTGTTCGATCTGACCGGCCAGGTGGCGGTGATCACGGGCTCGTCGCGAGGCATCGGCAAGGCCATCGCCGAGCGGCTGGCCGAGCACGGAGCGCGGGTGGTGATCTCGTCGCGCAAGCCCGGCCCGTGCGACGAGGTCGCCTCGGCGATCAACGCGAGGCACGGCGAGGGCCGCGCCATCGCGGTCCCGGCCAACATCGCCTCGAAGGAGGATCTGCAGCGGCTGGTGGATGAAACCAACGCGGCCTTCGGCCGGATCGACATTCTGGTCTGCAACGCCGCGACCAATCCCTATGCGGGGCCGATGGCGGGGATCAACGACGAGCAGTTCGGCAAGATCCTGCAGAACAACGTGGTCTCCAACCACTGGCTGATCCAGATGGTCGCGCCGCAGATGCTCGAGCGGAAGGCGGGATCGGTGATCATCGTCTCGTCGATCGGGGGCCTGCGCGGCAACGCCCTGATCGGGGCCTACAACATCTCCAAGGCGGCGGACATGCAGCTGGCGAGGAACCTGGCGGTGGAGTGGGGGCCGTCGAACGTGCGGGTCAACTGCATCGCGCCGGGCCTGGTGCAGACCGACTTCGCCCGATACCTGTGGGAAAACCCGGAACTGCTGAAGCAGGTCACCGACCCGGCCCCGCTGAAGCGGATCGGCCAGCCGGACGAGATCGCCGGGGCGGCGGTCTATCTGGCCTCGCCGGCGTCGAGCTACATGACCGGCCAGACTCTGGTGGTCGACGGCGGGATCACCATTGCCTGGTGATCCGGACACCGTCGCGCGCTCAAGCCGCTCGAAGGGCGATGGCGCCCCCGGGACAGGACAGGATCTGATCTGGCGGCTGGAAAGCGCGGGGTTCGCGGCCTTCGTCGGCTTCATGCGGCTGCTCGGGGTCGAGCGGGCCTCGGCGCTGGGCGGCTGGCTGCTGCGGACCCTGGGGCCGCGGACGGGAACCCAGAAGACGGTGATGCGGAACCTGCGCATCGCCTTTCCCGAGATGGACCCGGCCGAGCGCGAGCAGCTGGCGCTGGACCAGTGGGAGCAGACCGGGCGCGCCTTCGCCGAGACGGCGGTGATGGACCGGCTGGTGGCCGAGGGCCGCATCGAGGTGGTCGGGCGCGAGCGGCTGGAGGCCATTCGCGACGGCGGGAAGCCGGTGGTCTTCGTCGGCGGCCATTTCGCCAATATCGAGACGCTGGCGGCGACCATCGTGGGCGCCGGCGTGCCGTGCCAGATCACCTATCGGGCCGCGAACAACCCCTATGTCGACGCCCAGATCATCGCGGCGCGGGCGCGCTACGGGGTCAAGCTGTTCGCGCCCAAGGGCGGGGAGGGGGCGCGAGAGCTGCTGGAGGGCATGGCGCGCGGCGAGTCCGTGGCGCTGATGAACGACCAGAAATTCTCGGAGGGGCCGGAGGCGCTGTTCTTCGGCCAGCCGGTCAATGCAGCGCCGGGGCCGAGCCGGCTGGCGCTGAGGTTCGGGACGGTGCTGCAGCCGATGTCGACGGCGCGGCTGCCCGGGGTGCGGTTCAGGGTCACGGTCTATGAGCCGATCACGCTGGAGAGGACCGGCGACCGCCAGGCCGACATCGCCCGGGGCGTGCAGGCGATCACGCGCTTCATCGAGGACCGGGTGCGCGAGAATCCGGTCGACTGGTTCTGGGTGCACAAGCGCTGGCCGGACCGGGTCTATGCCGCGCTGAACGCGGATCAGGCCTAGACCATTTTTGCTTCAGGTCGAATCGACCTGTATCCAGAAAATGGTCCAGACTTATTGCTTGAGCGAAATCTGAGCCGAGTTGAACTGCGTCCAACTCAACCGATTTCGCTCTAGAGGGTGACGACGTCGGCGGGCTCGGCGGGCTCGCGGGCCTCGTCGGTGGCGCGGCGGAACGGGCCCCGGTAGCCGGGCGGGGCGACGCGGCGGCGATCGGGGCCGAAATAGCCCTCGGTCTTCACGAATGGGCGCGGCTTCCAGATCACCGAATGGATGCGGTCGAGGACGGCCTTGGCGGTGATCGGCTTGACGAGGAATTCGGTGACGCCGGAGTCGCGGGCGGCATAGACGCGCTCCTTGCCCGAGTGGCCGGTCATCATGATGATCGGCAGATAGGGGTTGGGGCTGTCGGGGCTGTTGCGGACCAGACGGGTGAACTCGACGCCGTCCAGCGGGAACATCTTGTAGTCGACAATGGCCAGGTCGACGGCGTGCTGGCGCAGCATCTGCAGGCCGGCGCCGCCGTCGGAGGCTTCCAGCACCTTGCGGATGCCGGCGGATTTCAGCACCGCCGAGGCGATGGTCCGCATGTGCGGATTGTCATCGACGAGCAGGATCTGGAGGGCGGCGAGGGATGGCATGGGTGCTGGCCGGAAAGGCGCCGTTTCGACGCGCGGATGGCGAATCCTAGAACCCGATTGCTTACCGGTCCATGACTGACCATTGATCAGCCATCACGTAACCGCTTACTCGCGCTCAGGTTCTGACCAGAAGCGACGGGTCCATGTTGCGGTTGCGCCATTTCATGCGCCAGCACAGGTGCGGACCGGTGGCGCGGCCGCTCATCCCCACCCGGCCGAGCGAATCGCCGCGCCGTACGTCCTGGCCGGCGCGGACGTCGAGGCGCGACTGGTGCAGGTAGGCGGTGATCAGTCCCTGGCCGTGGTCAATCAGGATCAGGCCGCCCTCGAAATGCAGATCGGGCTCGGCGAGCGTGACGCGGCCTGCGGCGGGGGCGCGGATCACGGTTCCGGCGGGCGCCGCCAGATCGACGCCATAGTGCGGCCGGGCCGGCGTGCCGTTGAGGACCCGCTGGGCGCCCCAGCGGCTGCTGACCCGGAAACCGGTCAGGGGCCAGTCGAAGCCGTCGCGGAAATGGTCGGCGTCGATGCGGCTGGCGAAGCCCTCGGTCTTGAGCTCGACCTCGCGGGCGATGCGCTGCAGCAGGGCCGGGTCGGAGGGGGTCACGGTGGCGGCGGGCAGGCCGTCGATGCGGGTGACGTCGAACTGGCCGGGAGCGAGGGTCAGGGTGCGCCGGGTGGAACGGCCGTGGGCGCGGGCCTCGATCTCGACGCTGGCCGGGGCGTCCCGGTCGAAGCCGACGATGAAATGGCCGGTCGACGAGGCGGCGGCCAGCGCCTCGCCATCGACGAAGACCATGGCCCGCGGCCAGGTGCGGCCCAGGGCGTGGCCGCCCTGCACGAAGCGGCCGGTCAGGGCCAGGTCGTCCGCCGCCCGGGTCCGGGCCGGTCCGGCGGCGGCGAGCGCCGCGGCGCCGGCGAGGAGGGCGCGGCGGCCGGGGATCATCGAGCCGCCGTGATCCGCTGCAGGGCCTCGCCGGGGCCCGCGTAGGCTTCCTGACGTTCCGCCGACCAGTAGCGCAGGATTTCCAGCGGGATGGGCTTGCCGCTGACGGCGCAGGTGACGAAGCGGCCGCGCTTGAGCACGGCGAATTCGCCGTCGGTGAAATGAACGGTGGCGGGCCCGGCGTCGGTTTCGGTCATGAGCGAAGGCTAGCCCGGCGGCGGCGGCGGCGCCAAGGCTTTCGCCTGTCAGAACAGGTCGCCCTGGCCGGGCGGCGGGGCCTTGGGCTTCGGCGCTGGAGGTTTGGGCCGGGCGGGCGACGGGGCGCCTTCGCCGTCGATATGGGCCGCGCGGGCGCCGTCGGCGAAGACGAGGCGGACGGCCTGACCCGGCTGCAGGGCGGCGGCGGCCGCGATCATGGCGCCGTCTTCGGCCTCGACCCGGGCGAAGCCGGGCTTGGGCCGCTTCGGGTCGAGGCTGGCTAGGGCGCGGGCGAGGGCGGCCAGCCGGGTGCGGTCGTGGTCGAGCCGGCGGGGCAGGGTGGGGGTGAACCGCGCGGCCGCGGCGCCGAGGCGGTCGCGGCGGCGTTCCAGCGCCCTGTCCAGCACGGCGGGAGACAGGCGGCCGGCGACGGTGATCAGCTGGCGCTCATGGACGGCGACGTTGCGGTGCAGGGCCGAGCCGAGGCGGCTGCCGGCGTGGTCGAGGCGCTGGCGGGGCAGGGCCAGCAGGTCCTCGGGCCGGACGGGCAGGCCGCGCTCGACGGCGCGCAGGCGGGTGCGGCGCTCCTCGATCAGCCGGCCGCCGGCGCGGACCAGACGGCGGTCGAGATCGAGCACGGCGGCGCGCAGGTCGGC
>DASRXE010000190.1:0-3690 GCA_035654315.1 Brevundimonas sp. | reverse complement strand
CCGAGGCGGTGCTGAAGCTGATGGACGGGCGCAAGGCGTCGGGGCTGGTGATCGGCCTGCCGCTGAACATGGACGGCACCGAGGGGCCGCGGGCGCAGTCGTGCCGGGCCTTCGCGCGCAACCTGCAACGGTTGCGCGCTGTGCCATGCGCCTTCCAGGACGAGCGGCTGTCGACCAGCGCGGTGGAGCGGTTCCTGATCGAGGACCTCGACCTCAACCGCAAGCGGCGGGCCAATGTGATCGACCGGACGGCGGCCGCATGGATTTTGCAGGGGGCGCTGGACCGGCTGCGATCTTCCCCTTCGCCCGATCTGTCCGTATAGCGGCGTCTCGATGACCCAGCCCGCCGCAGCTGCCGACCTGATCCACGAGCGGCTGGCGCCGTTTCCCCGCGACCATTTCCTGTCCGCCGGGGACTTGAACGCCGCCACGGTCCCGCCGCTGCTGGACCTGGCCGACGCCTTCGTCGACTTCAACCGGCAGAGCGCCAAGTCGCTGGGACTGATGCGCGGGCGCACGGTCATGAACCTGTTCTTCGAGAGCTCGACGCGGACCAGCGCCTCGTTCGAGATTGCGGCCAAGCGGCTGGGCGCCGATGTGACGGCCCTGAGCCCCCGGACCTCGTCGGTGACCAAGGGCGAGACGCTGATCGACACGGCGGCGACGCTGAACGCGATGAAGCCGGACGTGCTGGTGGTGCGCCACTCGGCCTCGGGCGCGGCGGCCCTGTTGTCGCAGAAGGTCGGCTGCGCCGTGGTCAACGCCGGCGACGGGCGTCATGAGCATCCGACCCAAGCGCTGCTGGACCTGCTGAGCCTGCGCCGGGCCTTCGGCGACGTGGGCGGGTTGAGCGTGGCCATCTGCGGCGACATCGCCCACAGCCGGGTCGCGCGGTCGAACGTGGCGCTGCTGTCGATGATGGGGGCGCGGGTGCGGCTGATCGGGCCGCCGACGCTGGTGCCGGGCGACGCCGATCGCTGGGGCTGCGAGGTGTTCCACGACATGCGCGAGGGGCTGCGGGGCGTCGAGGTGGTGATGATGCTGCGCCTGCAGCTGGAGCGGATGGAGGGGGCGCTGGTGCCCTCGACCCGCGAGTATTTCCGCTTCTGGGGGCTGGACCGCGAGAAGTTGGCTTGGGCCAGGCCGGGGGCGAAGGTGATGCACCCCGGGCCGATGAACCGGGGCGTGGAGATCGATTCGGACGTGGCCGACGACCTGACCGTGTCGCTGATCCAGGATCAGGTGGAGATGGGCGTGGCGGCGCGGATGGCGGTGCTGGCGGCCCTGTCGGCGCGGCGCGAAGGGGCCGGCGCATGAGCGCGCTGGCGATCCTGAACGCCCGGCTGCTCGATGCGGCCTCGGACTACGATGGTCCGGGCGCGGTGCTGGTCGAGGACGGGCGGATCGTGGAGGTCATCCACGGCGGCGGGGCCGCGGCTCCGGTGGGCGTAGAGGTCGTCGATGCGGGCGGGCTGTGCCTGTCGCCCGGGCTGATCGATATCCGGGTCAAGACCGGCGAGCCGGGCGCGGAGCCGAAGGAAACGCTGAAGTCGGCCTCGCTGTCGGCGGCGGCGGGCGGGGTGACCACCATCGTCATCCAGCCGGACACTGACCCGGCCATCGACGATCCGGCGATGATCGAATTCATCCAGCGGCGTGGGGCCGCCCTGGGACTGGTCAATGTGCGGGCGGCAGGGGCGGCGACGCAGGGCCGCGGCGGCGAGCGGATGGCCGAGATCGGCCTGATGGACGAGGCCGGAGCGCTGTATTTCACCGACGTCGACCGGGTCATCGCCAACAGCCGCATGCTGCAGCGGGTGATGAGCTATGCGGCGGCCTTCAACGCCCTGATCGCGTGCCGGCCGGCCGATCCGTGGTTGAGCGAGGGGGCGGTGGCCACCTCGGGCGAGCTGGCCACCCGACTGGGACTGGCCTCCGCGCCGGCCCTCGCCGAGCGCATCCAGCTGGAGCGCGACCTGGCGCTGGTGGAGCAGACCGGGGCGCGGTTCCTGGTCGACCAGATTTCGACCGAGGGCGCGCTGGAGACGCTGGCGCGGGCGCGGGGCCGGGGGCTGGAGGTCGCCGCCTCGGTGTCGATCAACCACCTGTGTTTCAACGAGATCGACATCGGCGATTACCGCACCTTCTACCGGATGGACCCGCCGCTGCGGCCAGAGCGCGATCGGCAGGCGTTGATCGAGGCGGTGCGCGACGGCCTGATCGACGCCATCACCTCGGCCCACGCTCCGGCTCCCGCCGAGGACAAGCGCCGGCCGTTCGCGGAGGCGACGCCCGGCGCTGTTGGCCTGGAGACGCTGCTGCCGGCGGCGCTGTCGCTACACCACGAGGACGGACTGGACATTCTGGAGGTGTTGCGTCCGCTGACTCACGGTCCGGCGACCCTGCTGGGGCTGGAAGCGGGCGAATTATCGGCCGATGCGCCGGCCGATCTGATCCTGTTCGATCCCGGAGCTCCGGTGGTCATCGACGCCGACGCGCTGAGGTCCAAGTCGAAGAACTCGCCCTTCGACGGGCGCCGCCTGCAAGGCAAGGTCTTGCTCACCGTCGTCGGCGGACGCATCGTCCACGACGCACGCTAAAGGGGAGCGAATCAGTTGCAGGATCTGGTCGGCCCGGCCTTGGGGACGCTCGCGCTCGCAGCGGCGGGCGGATACCTGCTGGGCTCCGTCCCCTTCGGGGTGATCCTGACCCGCGCCGCGGGGGCCGGCGACGTGCGCCAGATCGGCTCGGGCAATATCGGCGCGACGAACGTGCTGCGCACCGGGCGCAAGGACCTGGCCATCGCCACCCTGCTGCTCGACGCCGGCAAGGGGGCGGCGGCGCTGCTGCTGGCGCGCCACTTCTTCCCCGACGTGCCGGCCATAGCGGCCGTTGCGGGCGGGGCGGCCTTCCTGGGTCATCTGTTTCCCGTCTGGCTGGGGTTCAAGGGTGGCAAGGGGGTCGCCACCTTCTTCGGCCTGCTGATCGCCGCCGCCTGGCCGCTGGGCTTGCTGGCCGGGGCGACCTGGCTGATCGTAGCGGCGGTATTCCGCATCTCCTCACTGGCGGCGCTGGTTTCCTCGGCCGCCGCGCCGCTGTACGCCCTGTTGCCTCTGGCGGCGCTGGGCCTGCCCGCGCCGGCGCCGATTCTCGTGCTCGCGATCTTCACCGCGGCCCTGATCTGGGTGCGGCACCACCAGAATATCGCCCGGCTGCTCAAGGGGATCGAGCCCCGCATCGGCGCCGGGAAGGCGTGACCGCCCGGGCTCCGCTGCCGGAGACGGAGCGGTTCGCCCGACTGCGACTGGCGCGTACCGACCGGATCGGTCCGGTCACCTTCAAACAGCTGCTGGACCGGTTCGGCTCGGCCGAGCGGGCCATTGATGCCCTGCCCGACTTGCTCCGGCGCGGCGGCGGACACGGGCGTGACCTGCCGCCCGTCACCGACATCGAGGCCGAGATCGGCGCCGGGGCGCGGGTCGGGGCGCAGCTGATCGTGCTGGGCGATCCCCACTATCCGGAGATGCTGGCGGCCGTCGATCCGCCGCCGCCGGTGCTGTGGACGCTGGGCGACGCGAGCCTGATGGAGCGGCCGTGCATCGCCATCGTCGGGGCGCGGATCGCCTCGGCCGGCGGGTAGCGGTTCGCCCGAGGACTGGCCGCCCAACTCGGGGCGGCCGGCCATGTGGT
>DASRXE010000189.1:0-6608 GCA_035654315.1 Brevundimonas sp. | reverse complement strand
AGCGGTGGAGGGGGCTGGCCTCATCCGCCGGCGTTCAGGGCTGGCCCCCTCCACCATCCTTCGAATGGTCCCCCTCCCCCTGTGGGGGAGGACCACATGAGCGCCGACACCATCTTCGCCCTCGCCACGCCGCCCGGGCGCGGGGCCATCGCCATCATCCGGCTGTCGGGTCCGGGGACCGATGAGGCGCTGAGCCGCCTGGGGGCTGGCGGCCTGAAGCCGCGTCTGGCCTCGCTCCGCGACCTGACTCTCGACGGCCGAGCCCTCGACCAGGCGCTGGTGCTCCGCTTCCCGGCCCCGAACTCCTACACCGGCGAGGACTGCGCCGAACTCCATCTCCACGGCGGCCGGGCGGTGGTCGAAGCCGTCAGCGACGCCCTGCTGACCCTCGATCTGCGCCCGGCCGACCCCGGCGAGTTCACCCGCCGCGCCTTCGAGAATGGGCGCATGGATCTGGCCCAGGCCGAGGCCGTGGCCGACCTGATCGACGCCGAGACCACGGCCCAGGCGGCCCAGGCGCTGGGTCAGCTCGACGGGGCGCTGTCGCAGACCTACGCCGGCTTCCGCCGCGACCTGCTCAGGGCGCTGGCGCTGGTCGAAGCCGAGATCGACTTTCCCGATGAGGAGGTGCCGGACAATCTGGCCCGCACCGCCGGGCCGGTGCTCGACGGCCTGATCGCCGACCTGAAGGCGGCGCTGGCCGACGCCCGGCGCGGCGAGCGGGTGCGTGAGGGCTATCGCATCGTCCTGATCGGCGAGACCAACGCCGGCAAGTCTTCCCTGTTCAACGCCCTGGTGGCGCGTGAGGCGGCGATCGTCACGCCCATCGCCGGCACGACCCGCGACGTGCTCGACGCCGACCTTATCATCGGCGGCTATGCGGTGACCCTGTCAGACACCGCCGGCCTGCGCGACAGCGACGACCCCATCGAGGCCGAAGGCGTGCGCCGGGCCCGGGCGCGGGCGGAGCAGGCTGACCTGCGGCTGTGGGTCCGCGCTCCCGGGGATCCGGAAGGCCCGGCTGCGGCCTACGCCCGGCCCGACGACCTTCTGGTGTTCACCAAGGCGGATATCGACCGCGCCGCGCCGCCGCCGGATCGCGAGGCGCTCGTCATCAGCACGGAAACGGGAGAGGGGCTCGGCGCGCTGCACGACTGGCTGGCCGCCCGGCTGGCGCGGGACCTCTCCGGCACGGATTTTCCGGCGGTCACACGGGAGAGACATCGGCGACGTCTGAGCGAGGCGCTGACGGCGGTCGAGGCTGGGCGGAATGCACTGGATACTTCGCCCGAGATGGCCGGCGACGATCTTCGACGGGCAGCGGAGAGCCTCGCCCGCGTCACCGGGGCGATTGGGGTTGAAGACATCCTCGGCGAGGTGTTCTCGACGTTCTGTATCGGGAAGTGATCTGTTTCACGTGAAACGTCGACGCTCGGCCGGGTAGCGAGAACGCCCGTTTTCCCCTATGTCCCCGCGCATGAACTCCTTCGATGTCATTGTCATCGGCGGCGGCCACGCCGGCTGCGAGGCCGCGGCGGCCTCGGCGCGCGCGGGCGCGGCCACCCTGCTGCTGACCCAGAAGCTTGAGACCGTCGGTGAGATGTCGTGCAACCCGGCCATCGGCGGCCTCGGCAAGGGCCATCTGGTGCGCGAGATCGACGCCATGGACGGGCTGATGGGCCGACTGGGGGACATGGCCGGCATCCAGTTCCGCTTGCTCAATCGCTCCAAGGGCGCGGCGGTGCAGGGACCCCGCAGCCAGATCGACCGGCGGCTGTACCGCGAGGCCATGCAGGCCGAACTGGCGCAGACGCCAAACCTGGCCCTGATGGCCGGCACAGCTGAGAGCCTGGTCCTCAACGGCGGCCGCGTCGTCGGCGTGGTCACGGGGGAGGGGGTTGAGCTGCGGGCCGGCGCCGTGGTGCTGACGACCGGCACCTTCCTCAACGGCGTCATCCACAAGGGCGACCAGCGGATCCCCGCCGGCCGTCATGGCGAGGCGCCGTCGACGGGGCTCGCTGCTGATCTCTACGGCGCCGGACTATCCATGGGCCGGCTGAAGACCGGCACGCCGGCCCGGCTGGACGGGCGCACCATCGCCTGGGACCGGCTGGAGAGGCAGCAGGCTGATGCGGACCCTGTACCGTTCAGCTTCCTGACTGACCGCATCGACACGCCCCAGATCGCCTGCGGCGTGACGCACACGACGGCCGAGACCCACCGGATCATTGCCGACAACCTCGGCGACAGCGCCGTCTACGGCGGCCACCTGTCCGGCCGCGGTCCGCGCTACTGCCCCTCGATCGAGGACAAGGTGGTGCGCTTCGCCGACAAGACTTCGCACCAGATCTTCCTCGAGCCGGAAGGGCTGGACGACCCGACCGTCTATCCGAACGGCATCTCGACCTCGGTGTCCGACGTGACCCAGGCCGCCTTCCTGCGCACCATCCCGGGGCTGGAGGCGGTGGAGGTGTTCCGCTTCGGCTATGCGATCGAATACGACTACGTCGATCCGCGCGAGCTCACCCCGGCGCTGGAGGTCAAGAAGCGGCCCGGCCTGTATCTGGCGGGCCAGATCAACGGCACCACGGGCTATGAGGAGGCGGGGGCGCAGGGGCTGATCGCCGGCCTCAACGCTGCGCGGACCGCGGCGGGCACGGAGCCGATCGTGCTGGGCCGGCACCAGGCCTACATCGGTGTCATGATCGACGACTTGGTGACGCGCGGTGTGACCGAGCCCTACCGGATGTTCACAAGCCGGGCCGAGTACAGATTGACGCTGCGCGCCGACAACGCCGATCAACGGTTGACCCCCATCGCCATGGCGGCCGAAATCGTTTCCGCCGAACGGCGGGCGGCGTTCGAAGCCAAGGCGGGCTTGTTGTCCGAGGCGACGGAGCTGGTGCGCGGCGCGACCTATACGCCCAAGGAGGCCGCGGCGCTGGGCATCGCGGTCAACGCCGACGGCCAGCGCCGGTCGATCCGAGACCTGCTGGCCTTCCCGGACGTGGACCTGAAGACCTTCGAGCGGGTTCATCCCGCCATCGCCGCCTGGCCGCGGCAGGTGCGCGAGCAGATCGAGATCGACGCGGGTTACGCCGGCTATCTCGACCGCCAGGCGTCGGACGCCGAGGCGCTGCTCCGGGAGGAGGCGCTGGCCATACCGCACGACCTCGACTACGCCGCCGTCGGCAGTCTGTCGAACGAGGTGCGCGAGAAGTTGTCGCTGATCCAGCCGCGCACGCTGGGACAGGCGGGGCGGATCGAAGGCATGACGCCCGGGGCCCTCACGGCGCTGCTGTCGCACGTCAAACGGACGCGGGTGGCTGCGTGACCGTCGACAATTCGGCCGGTTTTCGGGCCCTGACCGGCGCGACGGACGAGCAGATCGCCGACCTTGAGCGCTTCATCGCCCGCCTGGCCGAGGCCAACGCGGTGATGAACCTGATCGGTCCGGACACCCTGCCTGCCGTGTGGAACCGGCACATCTGGGATTCGGCCCAGCTGCTGGAGCTGGCGCCGGAGGCGAAGACCTGGGCCGACCTGGGCGCCGGCGCCGGGTTTCCGGGCGTGGTGCTGGCGATCCTGCTGAAGGGGCGAACGGAGGCCCATGTCTGGCTGATCGACAGCCTCGGCAAGCGTTGTCGTTTCCTGCAAGACGTCGTCGACGACCTGGCCCTGCCGGCCAGGGTGATCAACGGCCGGGCCGAGGACCAGGCCCTGAAGGTCGACGTCGTCACCGCCCGGGCGGTGGCGCCGATGGAGAAACTGCTGGCCTATGCACAGCCTTATCTACAGCGCGGCGCACAGGGGCTGTTTCTCAAGGGGGAAAAGGCCGAGGCTGAGTTGATCGAAGCCCGCAAGGTCTGGCATTTCGAGAACGACCTCTCCGTCTCGCGCAGCGACCCGCGCGGCCGTATCGTTTCCGTCCGGAGCCTCCGACGTGTCCATAGCCGGTAAGACTCGCGTCCTCGCCGTTTCCAATCAGAAGGGCGGGGTGGGCAAGACCACCACGGCGATCAACCTCGGCACGGCGCTGGCGGCGATCGGCGAGAAGGTGCTGATCGTCGACATGGATCCGCAAGGCAATGCCTCGACGGGTCTCGGTGTTCCACGTGAAACACGACGCGTGACGATCTATGACGTCATCGTCGACGGCCGGTCGGTCGATGAGTCGGCGGTGCAGACCTCGGTGCCCGGGCTGCACATCATCCCGGCCGACGCCGACATGTCGGGCGTTGAGATCGAACTGAGCCAGGCCGACCGCAGATCCTTCCGTCTTCGCGACGCCTTGGCGGGGCAGGGGGCGGACGGGCAGACCCGGTATGACTATGTGCTGATCGACTGCCCGCCGTCGCTGAACTTGCTGACCCTCAACGCGATGGCCGCGGCCGACGCGGTGCTGGTGCCGCTGCAATGCGAGTTCTTCGCCCTGGAAGGCCTGACGCAACTGATGAAGACCATCGAGATGGTGCGTCAGAGCCTCAATCCGACGCTCGAGATCCAGGGTCTGGTGCTGACCATGTACGATCGCCGCAACGCCCTGTCGGGTCAGGTGGCGGCGGACGTGCGCCGTCATTTCGGTGAGAAGGTCTATGAGGCCGTCATCCCGCGCAACGTGCGGGTCTCGGAGGCGCCGTCGTTCGGCAAGCCCGCGCTGATCTACGACCTCAAATGCGCCGGCAGCCAAGCCTATCTGCGGCTCGCCCGCGAGGTGGTGGCGCGCGAGAAATTCCGGCGGCTGCAGGCAGCTTGATAAATTTCGAAGTGGAAACAGTGTCTTGAGTGAACGTCAGCGCGGTCTGGGCCGGGGATTGTCGGCCCTTCTCGGGGAACAGGCAGGCGAGGCCGTGCCGGTGGACGGCTCCTCGGCCCCGGCCGGCGTGCGCATGGCCCCGATCGAGGCGCTGAAGCCCAATCCGGACCAGCCGCGCAAGACATTCGGCCAGGCTGAACTGGCCGAGCTGGCGGAGTCGATCCGCGACAAGGGCGTGCTGCAGCCGATCCTCGTCCGGCCCCATCCGAAGGAGGAGGGGGTCTGGCAGATCATCGCCGGCGAACGGCGCTGGCGCGCGGCCCAGCTGGCGCGCCTGACCCAGGCGCCGATCCTCGTCCGGGAGATGGACGACGTGGCGGTGTTCGAGGTAGCGATCATCGAGAACGTCCAGCGGGCCGACCTCAACCCGCTTGAGGAGGCCGAGGCCTATCGCCTGCTGATGGAGCGGTTCGGCCGCACCCAGGACGCGGTGGCCGGCGTGGTCGGCAAGAGCCGAAGCCACGTGGCCAACACCCTGCGCCTGCTGCAGCTGCCCGAAGAAGTGCTGTGGTACGTGCGGCACGGCAAGATGAGCGCGGGCCATGCCCGGGCCTTGATCACCGCGCCAAACCCGGGCGAGCTGGCCGGGCAGATCGTCAAGGAAGGCCTGAACGTGCGCCAGGCGGAGGCTCTGGCCCGCCGCGCGGCCGAGGGACCGAAGCCCGGCAAGGCCAGGGCGCGTGGAGGCGCGACGGAAGGCGAAGGCGGCGCCGATATCGCGGCGCTGGAGCAGGACCTGACCGATGCGCTGGGCCTGCAGGTTCAGCTGGCGGATCGCGGCGGCAAGGGCGAACTGACCCTGCGCTACGCCACGCTGGAACAGCTCGACGACCTGTGCCGCCGGTTGATGCGCGGCTGACCCGGCCTGTGCTAGGCTGGCGTCATGACCGATGACAAGCCGAGCAATCCGACCGCTGAAGCCATGAAGAAGGCGCTGGCCGCCAAGAAGGCCGGCGGGGGCCCGGCCCATTCGGGGCTGCAGGGCGGCGCTCGAGCCGAGGAGAAGGCCCAGAAAGCGCGCAATGTCGCGCTGGCCAAGCCGGCCTTCCGCAAGGCCTCGAAGCGGGGGTAATCCTCGTCGCCTCCCCGCGCAGTGGGGAGGGGGACCGCCAAGCGGTGGAGGGGTGGAGGAGGGTCGCATGCGACCCGACGACGACCCGCCGCCGCCAGCCCCTCCGTCTCGCCGGCTATCGGCTATCGCCGTCGATCCACCTCCCGTTCGCCTTGCGAACAGGGAGGAGACTTATAATCCCAGCCGACGCGCCCGGGCCGAAATCTCCAGCAACAGACGTTCGGCGATCAGCTGATCGGGCGAGCCGGTGGTCTTGGTGGCGATGTCGGCGGCGTTGACGCTGTCCAGCACCCGGTCGAGGTCCTCAAGGCGCCAGCTGCGGGCCTGACGCAGCATCTCGGCCTCCTGTTTCCAGAACACGCCGGCGGACTTGGCGGCCTCCTTGGCCCCGGCCCCATTGGCCTGAAGCACGTTGATGCGGCGCAGCTTGCCAAGGTGGATCGAGGCCTGGCGCACGGCCATGACCGGGCTTTCGCCTTCGGCCAGGGCGCGGCGCAGGCCGGACTGGGCGGGGGCGGGACGGCCGCCGAAGGCTTGTAGGGCGGCGTCCTGCAGCGAGGCGTCCGGTTCGACGCCGAGGTGCAGCTCCAGCTCGGCGACATCGATCGTCTTGCCGGATCCGGGGCCGATATAGAGCACCAGCCGTTCGATCTCCTGACGCATCAGGCCGCGTTCGCGCGGCAGGCGCGCGACGAAGCGGTCGAGGGCGTCCTGGGTCAG
>DASRXE010000188.1:0-23727 GCA_035654315.1 Brevundimonas sp. | reverse complement strand
CTGGGCCAGCTCCTCCGTCGTCGCCTCGGGGCGTTCCAGCAGCAGGTGGCAGGCGTCGATCAGCTCGCCGACATTGTGCGGCGGGATGGAGGTGGCCATGCCGACGGCGATGCCGGACGAGCCGTTGGCCAGCAGGTTGGGAAAGCCCGCCGGCAAGACGACCGGCTCCTCGTCCTGATCGTCGTAGGTGGGGCGGAAGTCGACCGCGTGCTGGTCGATGCCGTCCATCAGCAGCACGGCGGCGGGCGTCAGCTTGCACTCGGTGTAGCGCATGGCCGCGGCGCTATCGCCGTCAATGTTGCCGAAATTGCCCTGCCCGTCGACCAGCGGATAGCGCTGCGAGAAGTCTTGGGCCAGGCGCACCAGGGCGTCATAGATCGAGGCGTCGCCGTGCGGGTGATAGCCGCCCATGACCTCGCCGACGACCTTGGCGCATTTCCGCGCCGCCGCCTGCGGGTTCAACCGCATCTGATGCATGGCGTACATGATGCGGCGGTGCACCGGTTTGAAGCCGTCGCGCACGTCCGGTAGGGCGCGGTTGGTGATCGTCGACAGGGCGTAGGCGAGATAGCGGCGCGACAGCGCCTCGCTCATGGGTTCGTCGATGATGCGTCCGCCCTCGGGCGGCGGGGTGTGAACGGTCATGGGCCTTCGAATCAGGGAAACGGCTCGCCGAGTCTAGAGCAGCCGATCGGGTTGCGCCCGTCGTGAGGCCGAACGCCTGTGGGTAGGCGGGATTGGCCAGCGGCGCCCGGCGGATGCTAGGCTGGCCCCCTCCCCCCACCGCCGTTGAGACTTCATGGACGCCGCCATCGCCTATTTCGACGCCTATCCGCCGGCCGCGTTGGCCATCGGTCTCGCCCTCCTCGTCATGGCCGCCATGGCGGCCCAGTGGATCACCAATCAGGTTTTGCTCAGGGCGATCCGCCGGGGTCTGTCCCGGGGCGGCCTGGATCAGGTGGGCGAACTGCTGGCGCCGGTGACGGTGCGGCTGGCGCGGATCGTGCCCGCGATGATCATTTACCAAGGCGTGCTGGCCGTGCCGCACCTGCATCCGGCCGTGGCCGCGGTGAGCCGCAACGTCGCCGCCGCCTTCATGATCCTGACCGTCGTGATGGCGATCGCCGCCGCCCTGACGCTGGCGAACACGGTCTATGCGCGCCGCCCCGAGGCGGCCAGCCGGCCCATCAAGGGTTACCTCCAGGTCGCCAAGATCGTCCTGTTCCTGATCGCCGCCATCCTCATCCTCGCCACCCTGATCGACCGCTCACCTCTGCTGCTGCTGTCGGGGCTGGGGGCCATGGCGGCGATCCTGATGCTGGTGTTCAAGGACACCATCCTGTCGCTGGTGGCCTCGGTGCAACTGACCTCCAACGACATGCTGCGGGTCGGCGACTGGATCGAAATGCCTCAGCTGAACGCCGACGGCGACGTCATCGACATCGCCCTGCACACGGTCAAGGTCCAGAACTGGGACAAGACCATCACCACCATCCCGACCTGGAAGCTGATCAGCGAGAGCTACAAGAACTGGCGCGGCATGCAGGACAGCGGCGGGCGACGGATCAAGCGGGCGCTGCTGATCGACCAGACTAGCGTGCGGTTTCTCGAACCGCAGGAACGCGAGCGGCTGCGGCGCTTCGCCCTCATCGACGACTATCTGGAGCGCAAGCACGAAGAGCTGGAGGCGTGGAACGCCAGACTGGCGGAGGCGGGGCGTGATCCGGTCAACGCCCGCCGCGCCACCAACCTCGGGACCTTCCGCGCCTATGTCGCCTCCTATCTGAAGGCGCATCCGGACCTCAACCCGGGCATGACCCAGATGGTGCGCCAGCTGGCCCCGACCCCGCATGGCCTGCCGCTGGAGATCTACTGCTTCACCGCCACCGTCTCGTGGGTCCCGTACGAGGGCGTGCAGGCCGACATCTTCGACCACCTGATCGCCATCCTGCCCGAGTTCGGTCTGCGCCTCTTCCAGCAACCGAGCGGTCTCGACCTGGCGCGGCTGGGCGCGGCTGCGCCGATGGAACGGGCGGCCGCCTGACGGGCGTCAGAGTCGCCCGGCCTCGGCCAGCTTGTCGATCATCCACACCCGCGCCGGCGGCAGCGGCTTGTCGAGCGGGTGAAAGACGAACTGTTCGAGGAAATGGCCGGTCAGGTCCAGGCCCGCGCCGACGTCCCCCTGCCCCAGCCCGGCCTGGGCGCCCAGCATGAAGGGCGGCAGGTTCAGCAGCTTGTCGGCATAGGGTTGGCCGGCCTCGCGGCTGACGGCGCGGCCGGTGCGCGGGCTGACCCAGACCAGGTCGTCCATGGTCCCGGTGACGGCGCAGCGCGACAGGTCGAGGCCGAAGCCGAGGTCCTCCAGCAACCCCGCCTCGAAGCGCACGAAGATGGCCGGCCAGACCTCCGGAAGGGCGAAGGCGGCCATCAGGGCCTCGAAGGCCAGAAAGGCGCCGGGGTGCGGCTCGCGTTCGGGCAGCGCGCCCTGCGCCACCGCGGCGGCGGCGGCCAGGCCGGTCAGGGCCGGCGGATCGTCGAACAGGGCGCTGGGCCCCTCCCCCACCGGCTCCAGCCGGGCCGAGCCGAGGTGATCCGAGGTGCGGGCGCGGTAGTCCGCGACGACGCGGGCCCCGGGCTGCAGGAACGGCTTCATCCGGCGCGACGCCCCGCCGGCGACATAGGCGGCGCGCCGGCCGTGCTCCGCCGTCAGCAGTTCGACCACCACGCCGGTGTCGCCATGGGCGCGGGCCGAGAGGACGAAGGCGTCGTCGGTGAAATCCATCGCCTCCGTTAGCCCGGCGCGCGGAAGTTGGCCATACGTTCCGTTTTCGCGCCGCCTACTCCGGCGCGCCGATCGCCGCCACCACCGCGTCCGCCCGTGCGTTCGGAACGGTGAAGCTGAGCACGTACTGCTCGATTTTCCAGCCGTCGCGCGTCTTGCGCAGCACGCCGGACCCGCGGGTCACGCCATAGCTTCGACTGTCGAGGACCTCGTCGAACCAGGCGACGCACAGGCACTGGACCGGCGCGATCGTCACGGTGCGTTCCACGGGCGTGTAGGTCCAGCCCTGCCCGCGGGCGAAATACGGCTCGGCGTAGGCCCGGAACTCGGACAGCGTCCAGCGCTCGGTCGCATCGGTGCCGATGAAACGGGCGTCCGGAGTGAACAGGCCGAAATAGGCCGGTCCGTCCGCCCGGGCGGCCGCGGCGTGCAGGGCGTCGATGGCGGCGGCGACATCTTCCTCCGGGGTCCCTGCGGGGGCGGCGGCCGGGCCATGGGCCACAAGGGCGAGGGCGAGCAAGGGGGCGAGCATGGGCCGAGCCTAGCGCGGCTGCGGCCTTCTGTCCTCCCGGTACGGATCGGCTTGGGTTCGTCGAGACCGGATCGATGAAACCCTAGTCGCCGCTCTCCGGAACCGGATAGGTATCGGGCTTCAGCACCCGGGCGAGGGCCAGCAGGTTGCGGGCGGCGACGCGGCCGGTGCGGTCCGACCAGTCATGGGCCTTGTCCGTATCGGTATAGTTCGGGCCGGGACCCGGGCCGAGGTGCCAGTAGGTCCAGCTCTGCCCCGGGATGGTGAAGCCGATGTCGATCAGGGCCTGGCAGACGCTGGCGACGATGTGATGGGCGCCGTCCTCGTTGCCGGTGATCACCACGCCGGCCGCCTTCCCATAGGCCACTGGCCGGCCGTCTTCCCGGCTCTCTGACAGCATGGCGTCCATCCGTTCGAGCGCCCGCATGCAGACGCTGGAATGCTGCCCCAGCCAGGTCGGCGTCGCCATGATCAGGATGTCGGCGGCGAGGATGCGCTCACGCACCGACGGCCAGTCGTCGCCCTCGCCCTGATCGCTCTTCACGCCGGGCTTGATGTTCAGATCGACGAGTCGGATCAGTTCGGGCTCGGCCCCGCCTGTCTCCAACTCGCTCATGACGGCGCGCGCCAGCGCCTCGGTGTTGGACGTCTCCGGCGACGGCTTGAGGGTGCAGTTCAGAACGAGGGCCTTCATCGGGGGCTCCAGTTGCCCACCTCAAATCCGCGGCCATCCGGGCGCGTTCCGCATTTTTATTTAACCGCACGGTTGACAACGGAATCGGGCTGGCGCATTTAACCTGTCAGTTACACACAAAGCGTGCCCCATGCAGACCGATCCCCTCTCCGCCAAGTTCGCCGCCCTCGCCGACCCGACCCGTCGGGCCATCCTGGCGCGGCTGACCGAGGGCGAGGCCAGCGTCAACGACCTGGCCGAACCCTTCGACATGAGCCTGCCGGCCGTGTCGAAGCATCTGAAGGTGCTGGAGAAGGCCGGTCTGATCAGCCGGGGCCGCGAGGCGCAGTGGCGCCCCGCCCGGCTCGAGCCGATGGCCCTGAAGGGCGTCGCCGACTGGCTGGAGCACTACCGCCGCTATTGGGACGCCAGCTTCGACCGGCTGGATGCCTACCTGAAGAAGATTCAAAAAGGAGACGACCGTGGCCCAAGAAACTGAGACCAATCCCTGCGAAACCGACGGCGTGGCCCATCAGCACGCCCTCGTCCTGCGCCGCGTCCTGGACGCCACCCCGGAGCAGATCTGGAAGGCCTGGATGACGCCCGAACTGCTGCAGCAGTGGTTCGCGCCCAAGCCGTGGACGATCTCCGACGTTCAACTGGACCCGCGGCCCGGCGGGGTGTTCAACTTCGTCATGCACGGCCCGGACGGAGAGCGCTTCCCGAACAGCGGCGTCTTCCTCGCCGTCGAGCCGAACAAGCGCTGGATCACGACCGACGCCCTGACGCCGGACTGGGAGCCGGCCGGTCAGCCGTTCATGGTAGCCACGGTCGAGCTGACCCCGCGCGAGGACGGCAAGACCGACTATGTCGCCACCGCGCGCCACTGGAACGCCGAGACGATGAAGCAGCACGAGGCCATGGGCTTCCATGAAGGCTGGGGCCAGTGCGCCGATCAGCTGGCCGAACTGCTGAAGAAGCCGAACTGACCGTCCCCGGCCCTCGCCCGGACCCCTGAAGAGCTCGCCCCATGACCCTCGTCGAAGCCATCGCGACCCGCCCCACCCTGCAAATGCAGCGTCATTTCGATGCGCCGCGGGCGCTGGTGTGGCGGGCCTGGACGAACCCCGAGGTCATGGTGCTGTGGCTGGGTCCGGTCGAATGGCCGGCGGTCAGCGCCAGCCAGGACCTGCGGGTCGGCGGCGAATGGCGCGCCTGCCTGCGTTCTCCGGACACCGGACAGGATCTGTGGCAGGGCGGCGTCTACCGCGAGATCGTGCCGGAAGAGCGGCTCGTCTTCACCTTCAGATGGGACGAGTCGCACGAGGACGGACCGCCGGTGGACACCCTGGTGACCGTCCAGCTCAGCGACGCCCCCGGCGGCGGCACCCTGATGGACTTCACCCACGAGGGGCTGAAGTCGGAACAGAGCCTCGTCGGTCACCGCCATGGCTGGACCAGCACGTTCAAGCGGCTGGAAGCCTTCCTTGCGGCGGGCGGCGTCCCATGAGGCCGCCGCGTCCGCTGGCAGTATTCGCCTGATTTATGGCGTTCAGGCCAGGACAATGAGGGCGTAGACCTTCACAGACCTGACGTCGCGCATTCGATGCATCCGTTCACGGAGGAACGACCATGAAGATCGTGACCAGCCTCAGCTTCCGCGGCCAGTGCCGCGAAGCCTTCGAATTCTACGCAGCGATCCTCGGCGGCGAGATCACCGCCGCCATGCCCTACAGCGAAGGCCCGCCCGACATGCCGGTCGGCGACCAGTACAAGGACTGGCTGATGCACTGCTGGCTGCAGATCGGCGACCAGGCGATCATGGGCTCCGACATGGACGTCGAATGGGCCCCGAACATCGACAAGCCGAAGAACGGCTTCGACGTCACCCTGCACACCAGCGACGCCGCCGAAGGCAAGCGCTGGTTCGACGCCCTCGCCGAGGGCGGCAAGGTGGGCATGGCCTTCGCCGAGACCTTCTGGTCGCCGGGCTTCGGCTCCCTGACCGACAAGTTCGGCGTGCCGTGGATGGTCAACGTCAATCCGGCCGAAGGCTGGACGCCCAAAGGCTGACCCAGCCCCTTGCCCATTCCCTCATAGGAGACTGAACCATGAAGGCCTCGCCCATGGTCTGGACCGGCCGTGTCCTGTCCGCCCTGTTCGTCCTGTTCATGCTGTTCGCATCGATCATGCCCAAATTCGTGATGCCGGAAATTGCAGTGGCGGCATCGCGGCCGATCGGCATCGCCGACGCCAGCATCCCCTTGATCGGGCTGCTGGAGCTGACCGGAACCCTACTCTACGTCTGGCGCCGGACGGCGCTTCTGGGCGCCATCTGGATGACCGCCGTCCTGGGCGGCGCCATCGCCACCCACATGAACGCCGGCAGTCCCCTGCCCAGTCACACCTTCTTCGGAATCTATCTTGGCCTGGTCATGTGGGCCGGCCTGTGGCTGCGGGACGAGAGCGTCCGGTCGGTCTTCCCGCTCCGCCGGGGGGCCGCATGAGCATCGCCGCCAACATTCCCGAGGCCTTGAGGCAACTGAACATCGTCCGCACCTTCGA
Organism: Brevundimonas sp.; assembly: GCA_035654315.1. Taxonomy (GTDB): domain Bacteria; phylum Pseudomonadota; class Alphaproteobacteria; order Caulobacterales; family Caulobacteraceae; genus Brevundimonas. The sequence continues at coordinate 17,175 of DASRXE010000188.1, read as the reverse complement.
CGCCCCGCGCGCCCTGGTCTGGAAGATGTGGACCGACCCCGCCCATGTCGGCGTCTGGTTCGCGCCCGAGCATTTCACCACGCCCGTGGTTCGGATGGACGTGCGGACCGGCGGCGCCATTCACATGGTGATGCGGGGACCGGACGGAAGCGATCATCCCTTTGACGGCGAGTTCATCGCCCTGGACGAGCCCGAACGGCTGGTGATGCGAACCTGGATCACCCTGCCGGACGGCGGGATCTGGTTCGCGGTCGAGCAGACCGCCCGCTTCGAGGAAGACGGCGACCGCACGGTCATGCGCTTCCAGGCGGTGGTCCTGGAGGCCCGCGAGGACGCCGTCGGCGCGCTCAGCGGCATGGAAATGGGCTGGACCCAGAGCCTCGATAAGCTGGAACGCCACATCGGCGGCGAGGTCGCCCGAACCTGAGGAGCGAAATCTGAGCCGGGTTCGACTGCGTCCAACTCAACCGATTTCGCTCTAGCGGTTCAGGGCGGTCGGAAACGGCCGCCCCAGCGCCTCCGCCATGCCCTGCTGCGACAACAGGAACACCGCTTCGCGCTGGTGGAAATTGTTGGACAGCACGATCACCGTCACGTCCGCCTCCGGCTGGTGGGTGACCAGGTTGCGGAAGCCCGACCAACTGCCCGTGTGATAGATCTGGCGATCCGGGAAGGCCGGGCTCACCCGACTGCCGAGACTGTTCGAATACAGTCCATAGCCCCAGTCGCGGCGCGGACGTCGGCGTTCGTCGGGCGTGTCGGCGGGGGCGTGGTCCGCGACCATCTGCGCATAGCTTTCGGTGCTCAGCAGCTTGCCGCCGTGCAGCGCTCGCTGCCAGACCAGCAGATCATCGAGCGTCGAGTACAGGGCCCCGGCGCCGAAGATGATGCTGACGTTATGATCCGGCTGCGGCGAGGGCGGCCCGCCCAGATTGGCGTAACCCATGACCACGCCCGAGATGTCGTCCTCATAGCCCGTATCGGCCATGCCGAGCGGGACGAAGAACGCATCACGCAGATAATCCTGAAGCGGCAGGCCGGTAGCCTTCTGGACCACGTAGCCGAGCAGGTTATAACCGGCGTTGTCGTAGCGAACCTTTGTGCCTGGCGGGAACTGCAGCCCATACTTCGCTGAATCCGCTGTAAGTTCTTCCGGAGTCGCCGGCGTCACCCGGCGCAGGCCCCAGCCGGGGCGGGCCATCAGGTCCGGCACGCCCGAGGTGTGCGACAGCAGGTGGTGTAGCCGCACCGGGGCCCAGGCGGCGGGGCACGGATCGACCCAGCGGCACAGCGGATCCTCCACCGACAGCACGCCCTCGTCCTGCAGCCGCAGGATGGCCGCGGCGGTGAACTGCTTGCTGACCGAGGCGAGGCGGAACCGCGAATCCAGCGCCAGCGGCGTCCCCAGACGGCGGTCGGCGTAACCGTAGACCTGGCGGAACAGCACCTGATCGCCCCTGGCGACCAGCACCCCGCCGGTGAACCGGCCCGCACCGCCCCAGCGCTCCAGCTGTTCGGTCAGTTGCGGCAGGTCCTGGACGACGACCAGCGGCGGCCGGACCGGAGCGGGCTCGGCGGCCGGCGTCCTCGGCGGCAGCGGCCGCACCGTCGCCCAGGCGGTCAGGCCGGCGGCGGCGATGAACAGGACGGCGAGAAAGGCCATCGCCAGCCGGGGATGACCCCCGGCGTGTCGGGGAACGTGAAACACCGGCCTAGACGTCGTAATCCAGCCCGAACTGGGCGTAGAGGGCGCGGCTGTCCTGCCACTTCGGGTCGACCTTGACCGTCAGGAACAGGTGCACCGGCCGGTCGAGCAGCTCGATCAGCTCCTCGCGGGCCTTCTGGCCGATCCACTTCAGCGTCTGGCCCCCCTTGCCCAGCACGATGGGCCGCTGGCTCTCGCGCTCGACGTAGATGGTCTGCTCGATGCGGGCCGAGCCGTCCGCCCGGTCCTCGAACGAGGTCGTCTCCACGGCCGCCGAATAGGGCAGTTCCTCGTGGACGCGCAGATAGACCTTCTCGCGGGTGATCTCGGCGGCCAGCACGCGCATCGGCACGTCGGCTGACTGGTCCTCCGGGTAGAGCCAAGGCCCTTCCGGCATCGACCGCGCGAGGCGTTTCTTGAGGTCATCGACGCCGTCGCCGCTCAGCGCCGAGATCATGTAGACCTCGGAATAGACGCCGGTGTCGAACAGCCGCTGGGACAGAGCCAGCAGGGTGTCGCGGCGCATGCCGTCGATCTTGTTCAGGGCGAGGATGACCTGCTTCTCCGCCGCCTTCAGCGCGGCGATGATGGTCTCGGTGTCTTCGGCGGAGCGGCGGTCGGCGGCCGTGCCTTCCTTGCCCTCGGCGGCGATGTGGGAGGCGGCGTCGATCAGGTGCACCACCACGTCGGCGTCGTCCGCCCCGCCCCAGGCCGAGGCGACCATGGCGCGGTCCAGCCGGCGGCGCGGGGTGAAGATGCCGGGGGTGTCCACCAGCACGATCTGGGCGTCTCCCTCCATGGCGATGCCGCGCACCGGGAAGCGGGTGGTCTGCACCTTCTGGGTGACGATCGAGACCTTGGTCCCGGTCAGGCGATTGACCAGCGTGGACTTGCCGGCGTTTGGAGCGCCGATGATGGCGGCGAAGCCTGCCCGCTGGTTTTGAGGTTCGGTCAAATCACGCCTTCACGCTGCAGCAGGCCGATGGCGGCCGCCTTCTCCGCGTCCTGACGCGAACGGCCCTGCGCGGTCAAGGGCGCATATCCGGCTACGCTGGCTTCAACGGTGAATGTCGGGGCGTGGTCGGAGCCGGTCCGCTCGACGATGCGGTAGGTCGGCAGCGGCCTGCCCTGCCCCAGCGCCCATTCCTGCAGCGCCGATTTAGGGTTGGTCAGCGATTTGCGCGGCGGCGCCGCCAGTTCGGCGGCCCAGACGCGCTCAAACACGGCCCTCGCCGCGTCCATGCCCCCGTCCAGCCAGAGCGCCGCCAGGATGGCCTCCATGGCGTCGCCGAGCATTCCCTCCCGGCGGCGGCCGCCCTGTTTGGCCTCGCCGGGCGACAGCCGCATGGCGTCGCCGACGCCCAGCGCCTCGGCGACCCGGGCGCAGGTGGCCTTGTCGACCAGGGCGTGCAGACGCGACGACATCTCGCCCTCGTCGGCGCTCGGCAGGTCGCGCATCAACCGGTCGGCGACCAGCAGGCCCAGGACCCGGTCGCCGAGGAACTCCATCCGCTGGTTGTCGAGGAACAGCCGGCCGCGGGCGTCGCGCTCCGCCCCCTCCCCCACGCTGGCGTGGGTCAGGGCCTGATCGAGCAGGGATGGATCGCGGAAGTCGTGGCCGAGCTTGCGAGCCAGCGCCGCGACCGCCTCGGCCCGTCTGTCTGGGCCTTTGGCCGCCATCAGTTCAGGACGGTGAAGAACCGGCTCGGGCGGACGTTCGCGAACCAGCTGACCGGATTCCACAGCGAGGCGCCCGGCCTCCACGAGAACAGGATGATCTCGGCCTTGCCGATCAGGTTCTCGGCCGGCACCAGGCCGACGCCGTTCATCTCGTCGAACCGGCTGTCGACCGAATTGTCGCGGTTGTCGCCCATCATGAAATAGTGGCCTTCGGGCACTTCGAACACCTGGGTGTCGTCGGCGTCATAGCCGGGCCCGAAATCCTGGACCGTGAAGCTGCGACCCTCCGGCAGGGTCTCGCGCGCCTTGACCACGGTCATGCCATACATGTTGGTCGTGTCCTGCTCGCTCAGGGCGACGTCGGGCACCGGCTGGCCGTTGATGTGCAGGACGTTGTTGATCATCTGCACCCGGTCGCCCGGCAGGCCGATCACACGTTTGACGTAGTCTGTCCGATCATCGCGCGGCAGTTTGAACACCACGATGTCGCCGCGCTCCGGCTCCCGGGCGAAGATGCGGCCCTCGAACAGCGGCGGGCTGAACGGGATGGCGTGCTTCGAATAGCCGTAGCTCCACTTGGAGACGACGATGTAGTCGCCTTCGTAGAGGTTGGGCTCCATCGAGGCCGACGGGATGGTGAAGGGCTGGAACAGCAGCACCCGCAGGACGAAGGCGATCAGCAGGGCGAAGAAGACGGTCTTGATGATCTCGAACGTCTCGTTGCCGCCGCCGGACCTGCTCTTCTTCCGGTCCTTCTTGCTCCGCGCGTAGACGGGGGTGGTGTCGACGTCCTCGAACGGGGCGTCGCCGGAGTCGCTCCAGACCGGCTGTCTGGGCGAGGCCGCCTCGGCGGGCGGCGCGGCGGCGGCGTGAACGTCGTGCGCCTCCTGCGCCGAAGCGGGTTCAGCAACGGGATCGTCTGCGAGAGGACCGGCCTCGCCGTGGTCGTGCGTCTCGACGATGCGATCGTCGACGGGGCCAGGATCGCCGTTGGCGGACGCGTCGGCGACATGAGCTTCGGGCTCATCGTGAGCGCTGCCGGCTTCGTGGCCATGCTCGTCGTGCGGCTTGTTCTCGTCGCTCATAGTGACCCTGTCCCCCGGCCGCTGCACGCGGTCTTTCAGCGGCAGAACCGGTATAACGTGATTAAGCCACGGGCAAGGCTTCGATCACCACGAAGGCGAGTGCGTAAGGATGCTCGTCACTCAGCGTCAGGTGGATCCGGGCCGTATGGCCGGGCGGCGTCAGCCGGGCCAGATGGTCGGCGGCATGGCCCGTCAGGTGCAGGGTCGGCTGGCCGGACGGCAGATTGGCGACCCCCATATCGCGCCAGTAGACATCGCGCCGCATGCCGGTGCCCAGGGCCTTGGCGCAGGCCTCCTTGGCCGCGAACCGCTTGGCGTAGCTCCACGCCGGGTCGGGCTTGCGGTCGGAGCGGGCGCGTTCCAGATCGGTGAAGCATCTCGCCCTGAAACGCTCGCCAAAGCGGTCCAGCGATGTCTGAATCCGCCGGATGTCGCACAGATCCGCGCCGACGCCGATGATCACGAGGCCCCCGATCCGGCATTGTCCATGGCCGCCCGCATCCGGTGGATGGCCAGGGTCAGGCCGACGAACACCGCCTCACCGATCAGGAAATGGCCGATGTTGAGTTCCCGCACCTCGGGGATGGCCAGCATGTCCGCCGCTGTCCCGTAGTCCAGTCCATGGCCGGCGTGGACCTCGAGGCCGAGGTCGGCGGCCCGGCTCGCGGCGGCCTGCAGACGCGCGAACTCGACGGCCCGATCCGCGCCGGACAGGTGGCAGTAGCGGCCGGTGTGGAACTCCACGACGTGGGCGCCGACCGCGTGGGCGGCCTCGACCTGCCCAAGCCCCGGTTCGATGAACAGGGAGACGCGCACGCCGGCGTCGGACAGCGCCTTCGCCACCGGAGCGATGCGGCCTTCGTGGCCGGCAACGGCCAGCCCGCCCTCGGTCGTCACTTCCTCGCGCCGCTCGGGCACCAGGCAGGCGGCGTGCGGGCGATGACGCAGAGCGATGGTCAGCATCTCGTCGGTGACCGCCATCTCGAGGTTGAGCGGCCGGCCGGCGACCGCGCAGAGCTCGCTCAGCGCCTCGATGTCGGTGTCGGTGATGTGGCGGCGGTCCTCGCGCAGGTGAGCGGTGATGCCGTCGGCCCCGGCGGCGAGGGCCTCGCGCGCGGCGCGGACCGGGTCCGGGTGCGACCCGCCGCGGGCGTTCCGCACCGTCGCCACATGGTCGATGTTGACGCCGAGGCGGACGGGGCTGGTCATCGGATCATTTGCGCGGGTCTGGGGTGAATAGTGCTAGTGAGCGAGTGGTGAGCCGATGCGTTGGCGAACGGCGCGAAATCGCTCACCCCTTGCTCACTAGCACTTTTCACTGGCCCCTCTCCTACTTCACCAGCCGCCGGCTGCCCGGGTCCTCGACCGGCAGGGCGGCCAGTTCGGGCGGCAGGGCGTTGGCCGGATACGCCGGCACGTCCAGCGTCGCCAGCGCCACCAACGGCACGCCGACGTCGGCGCGCCCGCCCGAGCGGTCGACGATACAGGCCGCCGCCACGACATCGCCGCCGGCCTTGCGGATGGCTTCGATGCATTCGCGCGAGCTCAGTCCCGTGGTGACGATGTCCTCGACCATGACCACCTTCTGGCCCGGCTCGACATGAAAGCCGCGGCGCAGCCTGAACTCGCCACCCTCGCGCTCGACATACATCGACGGCACGCCCAGCCAGCGGGCGGTCTCATAGCCGGGGATGATGCCGCCGACGGCGGGCGAGATGGCGACGTCGACCGGGCCGACAGCGGCGGTGATCTTCTCCGCCAGCCCCTTGCACAGGCGGGCGCAGCGCGCCGCCTCCATGAACACCAGGTTCTTCTGCAGGAACACCGGGCTGTGCAGGCCGGAGGACAGCACGAAATGCCCCTCGCGCAGGGCGCCGGCGGCGCGGAATTCGTCGAGCACGTCTTCGGAGGTCATGGCAGCCGTCATAACGGGCCTCGCCGCCGCCGCAAGGTCTAGCCCCGCGCCCGCTCGACCGTATCGACCGATGGATTGGTGCGCAGGGCCGCCATGATGGCCGTGGCGTGCTTGGCGTCCTCGACCTCGACGTCGATGTCGACGTCGAAGAAGTCCTGCTGCCGGTGGGTCATCACCAGATTGAGGATGTTGCCGCCGGCTTCGCCGATGATCGTCGCCACCTGTCCCAGCACGCCGGGCGCGTTCTTGATGGTGGCCCGGACGCGCGCCGCCGCGACCGCCCCCTGTTCCGCCTGCGGCGTCCATTGCAGATCCTGCCAGACCGAATCGTCGTCGGCGAACTCCTCCAGCCGCTGGCAGTCGATGGTGTGCACGGTCAGGCCGGCCTCGGGCTCGAGGATGCCGACGATGCGATCGCCCGGCACTGGTGAGCAGCAGTGGCCGAAATTCACGCTTACGCCGGGCGTCAGCCCGCCGCCGCGCACGAACAGCCGGCCCTGTTCGTCGCCGATGCGCTTGCGGTCCGGCCCGGCCTTGAGCCGCCCCTTCAGCGCCGGGAAAAGGATTTCGCCGATTCTGGCCGCCGACACCCGGCCGCGGCCGATGGCCTCGTACAGGTCGTCGTCGTTGGCGAAGCCCAGCTGCTCCAGCGCCGGGCGCAGGGTGACGTCGGCCTCGCTCTTGCCGGCGCGGGTCAGGGTCTGTTCCAGCGTCGCCCGGCCCAGCTTCTGGAACTCGCCCCGCTCGGAGGTGCGGATGTGGCGGCGGATGGCCGAGCGGGCCCGGCCGGTCACCGTCAGCGAGCGCCAGTCGACCGGGATCTCGCGCTTGGCCCCGCGGATAACCTCGACGACGTCGCCGTTCTGCAGCTGGGTCCGCATCGGCTTGAGCTCGCCGTTGATCTTGGCCCCGACAGCCGTGTCGCCGACCTCGGTATGGACCGCATAGGCGAAGTCCAGCGGCATGCCGCCCCGTGGCAGGGTGATCAGCGCCCCCTTGGGGGTGAACACGAACACCTGGTCGAGGTACATCTCCAGCTTGGCGTGCTCGACCCAGTCCTCGCCGCCCTCGCCGTGCTCGATGACCTGCACCAGGTGGCGCAGGTTCTGCAGCGGGTCGCGGCCGCCGTCCTTCTCCATGGCCTCCTGGTCGAAGCCGTACGACTGGTTCTTGTAGGCCCAGTGCGCCGCCACCCCGTCCTCGGCGACGCGGTCCATGGCGTCGGTGCGGATCTGCATCTCGATGCGCAGGCCCGAGGGCCCCACCACTGTGGTGTGCAGCGAGCGGTAGTTGTTCGACTTGGGCGTCGAGATGAAATCCTTGAACCGCTCGGGCACCATCGGCCAGGCGCGGTGGATCACGCCCAGCGCGCGATAACAGTCGTCCTCGGCCTCAACGATGACCCGAAAGCCGTAGATGTCGGACAGCGACGAGAAGCCGACCGACTTGCGCTGCAGCTTGCGCCAGATCGAATAGGGCGTCTTCTGCCGGCCGAAGACGCGGGCGTGCACCCCCGCCTCCTCCAGCACCCGCTCGACCTCGCGCGAAACCCCGTCGATGGCCCGGCCGTGCTCCAGCTTCAGCGCCTCCAACCGCCGCTCGATGGCGGTCCGGGCGGTGGGATTGAGGTGTTCGAAGGCCAGTTCTTCCAGCTCGGACGCGATCGAATGGATGCCGATCGAGCGGCCCAGCGGCGCATAGACCTCCAGCGTTTCGCGGCTGATCCGCTCGCGCTTCTCGGGCTTGACGTATTTGAGCGTCCGCATGTTGTGCAGACGGTCCGCCAGCTTGACCAGCAGGACGCGCACGTCCTTCGAGATGGCGAGGATGAATTTGCGCAGGTTCTCGGCCTGGCGCGTGTGCTCGGCCTGGAGCTCCAGCCGCGACAGCTTGGTGACCCCCTCGACCAGCTGGGCGATCTCCTCGCCGAACATGCCGGCGATGTCGTCGCGGGTGGCCGAGGTGTCCTCGACCACGTCGTGGAGCAGGGCCGTGACGATGGTTGCCGTGTCCAGCCGGTAGTCGGTCAGGATGCCGGCGACCTGGATCGGATGGGCGAAATAGGGATCGCCCGAGGCCCGCAGCTGCGAGCCGTGCATCTTCATCGCATAGACGTAGGCCCGGTTCAGCAGCGCCTCGTCGGCGGTCGGATCGTACGCCCTGACCGCTTCGACCAGCTCGAATTGCCGCAGCACCCGGGCCTTCGAGGGCTCGGGCGTTTCCAGCAGGGGGCGTTCTCCCTCCGGGTCGTTGAGGTTGGCAGCTTTCAGAGCCGGCGCGGGCTGCGAGGTCCGCGCTGGCAGGATGGTGATACCGTTGGCTGGTTCAGCCGTCAGTATCGTTCCTCCTGCCCGCCGTCGCGGTCGCTCTGCAGCGCGCGGATCAGCTCGGCTTCCGCCATGTTCATGTGCTGGGGTTCGGCCAGCAGGGCCACGACCTCGGCCTCGTCCTCGGCTTCGGTGCGCTCATCAACCCGTTGCAGGGTGACGATGATGTTCTCCTGCAGCTCGTCCGGCTTGACGGTGTCCTCGGCCAGTTCGCGCAGGGCGACGACCGGGTTCTTGTCGTTGTCGCGATCGAGCGTCAGCGCGGCGCCGTTGGCGATGGAGCGGGCGCGGTGCCCAGCCAGCAGAACCAGACCAAAACGGTTCGGCACCTTCTCGATGCAGTCTTCGACAGTGACGCGGGCCATGAAATTCCTCGAGCGCGGGGGAGAACCGCACAAAATATAGGGTCGGACGCCATTGTGCAACGCCGCATGGGCGGGAATGAGGCGATCAGCGCGCCCGTCCTTCCTGGGTTACGGTAATCTCGAAGGTGACTCGATCTCCCGGCTGCGGCCCCGTCTCGGTCATCTGGAGACGTGCATCGCCGAAGGCCCGGCGCGCGTCCCGGTGAGAAACTCGTCCGCTCGGGGCTTCGCGAACAACCTCACAACCATCAAGGCGCCCGTCCGACATGACGGTGCACCGAACGTGCACGCTGGCGCGGCCGGACCATTGTCCCCGTGGCGGGATCCCCCTCCATTGGCTGCCTTCGACAAACTTCACGAGCGGGTCCGGAGAACTCCAGTCTCGCGGAGAGCGCGGCGCCGGGTCCTGTTCGCCGACAAGGCCGGCCCCGAGCAGGGCTGCGATCAAGATGCTCATATCCTGTCCTTCATGGGCATCGCATCTCGTCCGATAGTTGTGGCGCAAGCAAGCCTTGCTGCCGTTCCGCCGAGGGGATGCTTCCACGCCGGCGCAATCTCCGCCAGCGGGCCCATGACGAATTTCCGTTCCGCCGCGCGCGGATGCGGCAGGATCAGACCGTCGAGGTCGCCGCTCAGCCGGCCATAGGCGATCAGATCCAGGTCGAGGGTGCGCGGGGCGTTGCGGGCTTCCCGACGGCGGCCGAACGCCTCCTCGATGCGACCGAGCGCCGCCATCAGGGCATGCGGGTCGTGGCTAGTGCGCACGATCACCACACCATTAAGGAACGGCGGGTCGTCGGGATCGGGCCACGCCCGGGAGCGCCACCACGACGACCGCACCACCACGTCGATGCCCTCGGAGCGGAACCGGGCCAACGCCGCCTCCATGGCCTCGCGGCAATCGCGCCACGCCCCCTTGTCATTGCAGCCCAGCGCGACGATGACGGCCTCGTCCAGATCGACGGGGCCGTCTATTTCGACGGTGACCGGGACGCCCATATTCTCGGAACCGCTTTCCATGACGCCTTATCCGACCGAGCGCATCGCCCTGTTTATCGACGGGGCCAATCTGTATTCCGCCGCGAAGGCGCTGAACGCCGACCTCGACTTCAGCCGGCTGCTGGAGATGTATCGCGCGAACGGCGTTCTGGTTCGCGCCTATTATTACACCGCCGTGATCGAGGGCGAAGAGTTCTCGCCGATCAAGCCTTTGGTCGACTGGCTCGACTACAATGGCTTCACCGTGGTGACCAAGCCGGTCAAGCGGTTCACCGACGCCCAGGGCCATTCGCGGACCAAGGGCAATATGGACATTGAGATCGCCGTCGACATGCTGGAGTTGGCCTCGCACGTCGACCATGCGGTGCTGTTCAGCGGCGACGGCGATTTCCGGAGACTGGTCCAGGCGGTGCAGGCGAAGGGCGTCCGCGTGACCGTGGTCTCGACGGTGAAGAGCCAGCCGCCGATGATCGCCGACGAACTGAGGCGGCAGGCGGACGCCTTCGTGGAGCTGAACGATCTGCTGCCGGAGATCGGGCGGCTTAAGGCCGTCTGATGGACGCCCTGCCCCCGCCTTTCCCGCCGGAAGCCCCGCGCGACTGCCCGCTCTGTCCCCGCCTGGTCGAGTACCGCCTCGAGAACGTCCGCCGGAATCCCGACTGGTACAACGGCGCCGTCACGTCCTTCGGCGACCCGCAGGCCCGATTGCTGATCGCCGGCCTCGCACCCGGCCGCACCGGGGCCAACCGCACCGGCCGCCCCTTCACCGGCGATCATGCCGGCTGGCTTCTCTACGAGACCCTGCAGAAGGCCGGCTTCGCGCGCGGCCGGTACGACCCGAACGGCGACGACGACCTGGAACTGGTCGACTGCATGATCACCAACGCGGTCCGCTGCGCCCCGCCCGGCAACAAGCCCCTGCCGATCGAGGAGGCGACCTGCCGGCCGTTCCTGCAGGCCCGGCTGGCCGCCCTGCCCCGGCTGAAGGTCATCGTCACGCTCGGCGACGTGTCGCGCCGCAATGTGCTTAAGACTCTCGGCAGGCCGGCCAGCGCCATGCCGGCGGGCCATGGGTCGCAGGCGCAGATCGGATCCTATGCGCTGCTCAACAGCTATCACTGCTCGCGACTGAACACGAACACCGGGCGGCTGACGGCGGAGATGTTCGAGGACGTCTTCCGCCGTGCGAGGACCCTCCTCGAAACGTGATCGAACAGCGGTCTCCCGGCGGCCGACTGTGGTTCTCCTGCCACGCGAATCGCCGGCCGTCGGGTGTATGCTTCCGCCGTCAGGAACAGCGTCGTGGCGCCCGCGTTTGATCCGCGGGACCTGGGAGGTTGTGATGCGTAGGACGGAACGTGGGGCGTTCACTCACGAGGAGCGGAAGGCGGCCCTCTGGGCCCTGCTGATCGCGGCGATCGTCGCGGTGCTGGGTATGGCGATCCAGCAGCCGTCGCTCGGGCCGTGGGGCGCCGAGCAGGCCGCGGTGGCGATGCCGGGCGTGCTCGAAGCCCAACCTGTGGGGGCCTCGGTCTTCTAGACCGCCTCTGGTCAGCCACGCTCCTTCATCAGCCGCGCCTTGTCGCGTTGCCAGTCGCGCTGCGCCGTGGCCTCGCGCTTGTCGTGCAGCTTCTTGCCCTTGGCCAGGGCGATCTCCAGCTTCGCCTTGCCCGCCTCGTTCAGATACAGACGGATCGGGATGATGGTCTGGCCATCGCGCTGGACGGCCCCGATCATCTTGTCGATCTGCTTGCGATGCAGCAGCAGCTTCCGCGGCCGGCGCGGTTCGTGGTTGAAGCGGTTGGCCTGTTTGTAGGGCGGGATGTCGGCGTTGATCAGCACGATCTCGCGCCCCTCAACCGCCGCATAGCTTTCGGCGATATTGGCCCGACCGTCGCGCAGCGCCTTGATCTCGGTGCCCAGCAGCTGGATGCCGGCCTCGGTGTAGTCCTCGAGGAAATAGTCGAACTTCGCCCGGCGGTTCTCGGCGATAACTTTGGTCTTGGGTTTCTCGGCGGCCATTTCCGCCCTCCTACACGCTCCGCCCCGCGACGCGAAGGCGCCACGGATCGACACGTCCGATTCTGACGCAGGCGTATGCCAGAGTCCGACCATGCCTGTCGCCCGTCGCCAATCTGGTAGACTCCTTCCGGTTTCCGCCCGTGGCGGTCGACTCAATCGACTCTCCCGCTGACGACCGGGCACGCGCTCAAATCCCGTTATGGCAGGCTTCCGCGCGGCGTGAAGTATACTGGGTCGACTAGATCGACTCCGTCCACGGGTGGGTCAGAGTCCCGCCTTGGCCATGGCCCGGTCGATCGCCGGCTTCACGGCGTCCGCGGTCGGCGCCAGCGGCAGGCGCACCTCCTCGGTGCACAGGCCGAGCCGGGCCAGGGCGTATTTTGCGGGCGACGGCGAGTTGTCGAGGAACAGACCCTTGTGCAGGCCGATCAGCCGGTCCTGCCAGTCCCGCGCCGCGGCGTAGTCGCCCGCCGCCGCCGCCTCATGCAACGCGACCATGGCCTCGGGCGCGACGTTGGACGTCACCGAGATCACCCCGACCCCGCCGTGGGCGTTGTAGCCGAGATAGCTGGGGTCGTCCCCCGAGATCAGGTCGAACTGCTGGTCGACGATATTGGCGCGCATCCAGCTGACCCGGGCCAGGTCGCCGGTGGCGTCCTTGATTCCCACGATATTCGGATGAGCCGCCAGCCGCGCCACCGTCTCGTTGGCGAGATCGACGCCCGTGCGGCCGGGCACGTTGTAGAGCAGTACCGGCAGTTGCACCGCCTGGGCGATGGCTTCGAAATGCGCCGCCATCCCGGTCTGCGACGGCCGATTGTAATAGGGCGTCACCACCAGCGCCCCATCGGCCCCGACGGTCTTGGCGTGGCGGACCAGTTCGATGGCCTTGTCCGTGGCCGACGACCCCGCGCCGGCGATCACCCGCACCCGCCCGGCGGCGACCTCGACGCACAGTTCGACGACGCGCTTGTGCTCATCCGGGCGAAGCGATGCGCTCTCCCCCGTCGTGCCCATCGCAACGACGCCGTGAACCCCGGCCGCGATCTGGCGTTCCAGCAGCGTTCTGAAGGCGTCTTCGTCCACGTTTCCGTCACGAAGTGGTGTGATCAGGGCGGTGATCACGCCCTTGAACAAGGGGGCGGTCATTGGAACGATGGTCCTGCGTGGGAATGGGCGATGCGCCCTGATACGAAGCGTGGGAGCGTAGGTTGCCGGCGAGCCCGCCGCAACCGTCATGGAATGGGGATCGGACACGGCATGATCGCAACCAGTCTCGCGGCCGCCCTGGCTCTGCTCGCCCCCGCGCCCGAATCGCTGGTTCCGCAGGAAAGGCCGTACGCCGCCGTCGCGCCGCAGGGAACGCAGGCCCGTACGCTCAACGACCAGGACACTGCCCTCTTTCGCCAGGGCCTCGAACAGGCCCGGGCCCGGGACGTCGTAGCGACGCGCGCTACGGCGGCCCGGATCGGCGATCCGGTCGCGCGAAAGCTGGTCGAATGGGCGCTGATCGACACATCGGCGCCGCAGCTGCCGTATGGCGATCTCGCCGCCGCCCAGACCGTCTTCGCCGGCTGGCCCCGGGCCGGGAGCCGTCGCGAAGCGGCGGAGCGGGCGCTCGATCTCGCTTACGCCGGTCCGGACGCGGCGCTGGCCCTGTTCGCGCAAACGCCGCCGACCACGGCCGAGGGCGCGATCGCCCTGGCCGACGCCCTCGAACAGCGCGGCCGCCGCGACGAGGCCCGGGCCCTGATCACCGACTGGTGGCGCACCCGCTCGTTCGACGAGCCGGTGCAGACACGCATCCTGACCCGCTGGGGCGGCTGGCTGACCCAGGCGGATCACGAGGCCCGGCTGAATGTGCTGCTGCTGGGGCCGCACGGGCCGGCGACGCGGGCCATGACCCAACTGGTCTCGCCGGAACGGCGTGCGGTGGCCGAGGCGGCGATGACGCTGCGCGGGGCCTACAGTCCCGACGCCGTGGTGGCCGGGCTGACCCCGGCGCAGGCGATGGATCCGGCGGTGGCGCTGGAGCGGGTCCGCATCCTGCGCTCCCAGAACCGCCAGTCCGAGGGGTTCGCCCTGCTCGCCGCCCTGCCCGCGGCGCCGTCGCACGACGCCGGCCAGGACACTCTGTGGAGCGAGCGCCGCAACTACTTCCTGGACGCCCTGGAACGGCGCAATTGGCAGGCGGCCTACGACGCCATGGCCGGCCATGGCTTCCGGGCCGGCGACCGCATGGTCGACGCCGAATTCTTCGCGGGTTGGGTGGCCCTGACCAAGCTGAACGATCCGGCCCGCGCGACCAACCATTTCGAGATCCTGCGCCAGTCGTCCTCCACCCCGATCACCCAGGGCCGGGCTCTCTACTGGTTGGGCCGCGCGGCCGAGGCCCAGGGCCAGACGCCGTCGGCGGTTCAGTTCTACCGGGCGGGCGCCGAACACATCCAGAGCTTCTACGGCCAGCTCGCCGCCGAGAAGGCCGGCATGACGACGCTCACCCTGCCCGGCGACCCGGTTCCGACGGCGGGGGAGCGCGCCGCCTTTGAGGCCAATGAACTGGTCCGCGCCCTGCGCATCCTCGGCGAGACCGGCGAGGCCAGCCTGTTCCGGGTGTTCGCCTACCAACTGGACGATGACCTGCCCACCGCGTCCGACCTGGCCCTGCTGATGGACCTGTCACGCGCTTATGGCGAAGACTTCACCGCCATGATGGTCGGCCGCGCCGCCAGCCAGCGCGGCTTCCTGATGCCCGAGCGCCAGTATCCGATCCGCATCCCGCCGCAGGTCGCCGGCGCTGCGCCGCTGGAGTTCACCCTGGCCATCACCCGCCAGGAATCCAGCTTCGATCCCCGCGCCCGGTCTCATGCCGACGCGCGCGGCATGATGCAGTTCCTGCCGTCGACCGGGGCCATGGTCGCCCGGCAGTTGGGCATGCCTTTCTCCGCAGAACGGCTCTGGGACCCGGACTACAACATGACGCTGGGCAGCTATCACCTCGGCGACCTGATGCGCCGCTTCGGCGGCTCGATGCTGCTCACCACGGTGGGCTACAACGCCGGGCCCGCCCGTCCGCCGCAGTGGGTGGACCGTTGCGGCGACCCGCGCGGCGGCGTGGTGGATCCGGTCGATTTCATCGAATGCGCCCCCTTCACCGAAACTCGCAACTATATGATGCGAGTCATGGAAAACATGGGGATTTATAAAGCGCGGCTGAACGGCGGCTCGGCCCCTCTGAGCCTGTCCGACGACCTGCGCCGGGGAAGCAGCGTAGCGACCGGGCCGCGTCCCTACGAGTGAGCCGCGGGCGGGCTCCGGCCTGCTGACAGCAGCGGTCCGTCCGGCCCGCCCACCCAGCGACCGGTCAGGCCGAAGACCCGTCGCAGGACCACAGGAGTCAGCGCATCCAGCGGCGCCCCGTCGGCCGCCACCGCGCCCTGATCCAGCACCACCACCCGGTCCGCAAAGCGCGCCGCCAGCGGCAGGTCGTGCAGGCTGGCCAGAACCGCCTGCCCGTCGTCCGCCCTCGCCCTGAGCCGCTCCAGCACCATCAGCTGCGCCTCGGGGTCGAGCCCCGCGATCGGCTCATCCACCAGAAGCGCCTGCGCCTCCGTGGCCAGCGCCCGCGCCAGCAGCACCCGCGCCCGCTCCCCGCCCGACATTTCGGCCACGCCGCGGTCGGCAAGATGGCCTGCCTCGACCTCTTCCAGCGCCCGCTGCGCCCGCTGTAGCGCTTGGCCAGCGGCGAGGAAGGGCGCCCCCAGCGCCGCCACCTCGATCGCCGGCAGGTTCCAGGCGATGCGCCGCTCCTGCGGCAGATAGGCGGCTCGCCCGGCCCGCTCCCGTGCAGACAGGTCGGCGACATCCGCCCCGCCCAGCCGCGCCCGACCCGCTGTCAGCGGCAGCAGGCCGGCAACGGCCCGTATGGCGCTGGACTTGCCCGCCCCGTTCGGTCCGACGAGGGCCACAAGCTCTCCCGGCGCGATCGCCAGGGTCGCTGCGTCCAGCACCAGCCGGCCGCCCAGCCGTGCGCTCGCGCCCTCCAGCGCCAGCGCCGTCAAAGCCGCCACTCCCGCGCCGCCCGCCAGGCGATCAGGGCGAACAGCGGCGCGCCCACCAGAGCCGTGAACACGCCCAGCTTCAATTCCTGGTCCGTCGGCGTCAGTCGCGCCAGCAGGTCGGCCAGCACCAGCATCAGTCCTCCGGCCAGCGCTGACGGCAGCAGCAGTCGCGCCGGGTCCCCCCTCACCGCCGTGCGCACCAGATGCGGCGCCGCCAGACCGACGAAGCCGATCACGCCCGCCACCGCCACCGCCGCGCCCGTCGCCAGCGCCGCGGCCAGCAAGGCCAGCAGCCGCAACCTGGCCATCGGCAGGCCGGACGTCCGCGCCGTCTCCTCGCCGAGACTGAGCATGCGCAAACCGGGCGCCGCGAGCGCCGCAAGCGCTCCGGAGAGCAGGACCGCCGGCGTGACCCAAGCCACGTCCACCCAGCTACGGTTCTGCACCGAGCCCAACAGCCAATTCATCACCTCAGCCATGGCGATCGGCGATGGCGACAGGTTGAAGATCAGGGCGGTGGCGGCGCCGGCGAAGCTGGATACCGCGACGCCGAACAGGATCAGCGCCTCGGGCGATCGCACCCGCGCCGAGAACAACACCAGCAGCCCGCCTGCGACGCCGGCCCCGACCAGCGCCGAAATCTCGACCGCGCCCGGCAACGCCGCCCAGCCCAGCACGATGGCCGCGGCGGCGCCGAGCGCCGCCAGCGCCGACACGCCCAGCACGCCGGGGTCGGCCAATGGATTGCGCAACAACCCCTGCATGACCGCTCCCGACAGCCCCAGCGCCGCACCGACCATCAGCGCCGTGGCTGCGCGCGGGGCCCGCACCGCCCAAAGCACCTCGGCCGGACCCGAAGAGGGGTCGGTGAAGGCCTGCGCCAGCTGCCCGCCGTCGAGAGCGCTTTCGCCGAACAGCACGGCCAGTAGCCCGGCAAGTGCGATCAGCACAGCCAGAACGACCGTCAGCCGGCCCGGTCCCCGGCGCGTCACTCGCCGGCCTTCAGCATCGCCGCC
>DASRXE010000187.1:0-3142 GCA_035654315.1 Brevundimonas sp. | reverse complement strand
ACTGACCGTGGACGACATCGGCATCTGGGAGCTGAACGAGGCCTTCGCCGTGCAGGTGATCTATTGCCGCGACCGGCTCGGCATCCCCGACGACCGGCTCAACGTCTCGGGCGGCGCCATCTCGATCGGCCATCCCTACGGAATGTCCGGGGCCCGGATGACCGGCCATGTGCTCATCGAGGGCAAGCGACGCGGCGCGAAATACGGCGTCGTCACTATGTGCGTGGGCGGCGGGATGGGTGCTGCGGGTCTGATCGAGATTTACTGAGGCCGCGGCGGCCGCGGTCCGTCGCAGCCGCGCGCGCGCCACTCGGCTTCCTTGGCCGCCTGCCAGCGCGCGCGCAGCACGGCGGGGCGCCCCGGATACCGCTCTTCGAGGAACGCCGCCTCGACCACCCGGTCGGTGCGGAAGGTGCGGAAGTCGTTGCGCATCTCGCACCAGCCGACCAGCAGGCGGGTGGTCTCGCGATAACCGATCAGGAACGGCCATATGGTTCGCCGGCTCTCACGGTCCTGTTCGTCGCGATAGTCCAGCGTCAGCTTGCGGCCGGCGTGAATCCACGCCCGCACCTGGGCCATGTCGAGCACGTCGTCGCGGCGCGGCTTCCAGACCGGCGGACTGGCCACCGCCGGCTCGAGCACCACCGGCCGCAGTCGTTCCGGCACGGTGGCGGCGATCTTGGCCACCAGGTCACGAGCGGCCCGGGCCAGGGCCGGATCGCCATGCCCCGCCACCCATTGCGCCCCCAGCACCGCCGCCTCGATCTCGTCCGAGGTCAGCATCAGCGGCGGCAGGTCGAACCCGCCCTCCAGCACATACCCCAGCCCCGCCTCGCCGCGGATCGGCACCCGCTGGCCCATCAGGGTGGCGATGTCGCGGTAAATGGTCCGCTTCGACGTCTCCAGCTCGGCCGCGATGGCGTCGGCCGTCAGCGGCTTCGAAGAGCGCCGCAGCACCTGGATGATCTGGAATAGCCGGTCGGCGCGTCTCATTCCGCCAGTCTTGTGTACGCCTGCTGACAGCATGGTGGCAGCAGGCTGGCAGTAGTCAACCGATGTCGGCGGCGAGGGGCTGCCCGACCCCGCGCTCAAACAGCGCCCAAGATGGAGAGAAATCATGCTGACGCTGTTCCACGCCCCCTGGTCCCGGTCCTCGCGGCTGGTCTGGCTGCTCGAGGAGATCGGGGCGCCCTATGACATCTGCTACTGCGACATCCCCCGCATGGACGGCTCCGGCGCCCGCGATCCGCGCAATCCGCATCCCGACGGCAAGGTGCCGGCCCTGCTGCACGACGACGTGCTCGTCACCGAGTCCATGGCGGTCGCTCTCTACCTGACCGACCTGTTCCCCCAAGCCGACCTCGGGGCGCCAGTCGGCTCGCCCGAACGCGGGGCCTATCTTACCTGGTTGGCGTGGACCGCCGGCGAGATGGAGCCCGCCTTCTGGGCCAGGATCAGCGGCGCGACGGACAGCGATCTGCAGGCGCAGGCCCGCTACGACGCCGTCATCGCCCGCCTGTTCGGCGCGTTGGAGCGCGGGCCCTATCTGATGGGCCAGCGGTTCACCGCCGTTGATGTGATGGTCGGCAGCGCCCTGGCCTGGGGCCGCGAGTTCTCGCCGCCCAGCGCGGCGCTCGACGACTATCTGGCCCGGGTGCTGGATCGACCGGCCAACGCCATGGCCACAGCGAAGGACGGCACGCCGCCGGTGCTGGCGCAGGTCGCCTGAGCGGAATCGTCGCTGTCAGGCCGCGCGGGCGGAATTCTTCCCGTCGCCGTTCGCCGGCCTGACCACCGCGCGCAGCGTGGCCACGAAGTCGTTGCGCCACACCCCGACGTCGGTGTCGCGGACCACCTGCATCAGGGTCTCCCACTTCCGCTTGCGCTCGGCCAGCGGCATGGTCAGGGCCCGTTTGATGGCGTCGGACAGTTCCTCGCGGCTGAACGGATTGACCAGAAGGGCCTCGCCCATCTGCTCGGCCGCCCCGGCGAAGCGCGACAGCACCAGCACACCGGGATCGTCGGGGTTCTGGGCCGCCACATACTCCTTGGCGACCAGATTCATGCCGTCGCGCAGCGGCGTGACCAGTCCGACCCGCGCGGCGCGGTAGATGCCGGCCAGCTGGTCCCGGCGATAGGTGCGGTTCAGGTAGCGGACCGGCTGCCAGTCCATGTCGGCGTACTCGCCGTTGACCCGGCCCGCCAGGGCGTCGAGCCGCGCCCGGATGTCCTGGTAGGTGTCGACGTCGTCGCGGCTGATCGGCGTAACCTGCAGCAGGAAGACCTCGCCGCGCATGTCGGGGTTGTCGGCGAGGAACTGTTCATAGCCCAGCAGCCGCTCCTCCAGACCCTTGGAATAGTCCAGCCGGTCGACGCCGACGATCATCGAGCGGAAGGCGGCCGACGCCGCCATGCGGTCGTAGGTGCGGGCCCCGAAGGTCGAGTTGCGCGCCGACAGGAAGGCCTCGACGTCGATGCCGATTGGAAAGACGCCGGTCTGCACCGTCTTGCCGAAGGCCTCCAGCGCGTCATTGGGCAGGAGCTTGCCGTTCACGCTCGACTCCGAGGCTACGTAGTCGCGGAACAGGTCCAGCCATTCCCGGGTGTGGAAGCCGATCAGGTCGTAGTCGAACATCGACTCCACCAGCCGCCGGTGGTGCGGCAGGGTGACCAGCAACTGCCGCGCCGGCCATGGCGTGTGCAGGAAGAAGCCGATGCGGTTCTTCACCCCCAGCCGCCTCAGGTCCCGGGCCAGCGGGATCATGTGATAGTCATGGATCCAGATCAGGTCGTCGGGCTGCAGCAGCGGCGCCAGCACCTCGGCGAACCGGGCGTTGGTGCGCTCATAGCCCTCGCCGTATGACCGTTCGTAGGCGGTCAGGTCGACCCGATGGTGGAACAGCGGCCACAGCGTCTTGTTGGCGTAGCCGTTGTAGTATTCCTCGACGTCCTGCGCCTCCAGGTCGACCAGGGCGACGGTGACGCCCGCCCGGTCCTCGACCTTGGCCTCGGGCACGAAGGTCTCGACGGTTTCGCCGGACCAGCCGAACCACAGGCCGTCGTATTTTCTCAGCGCCGCCGACAGGGCCATGGCCAGCCCGCCGGCCGACCCGGCGGCCGGGTCCTTCGGCGCCGAAACGCG
>DASRXE010000186.1:0-3764 GCA_035654315.1 Brevundimonas sp. | reverse complement strand
GATCATGGCCAGCAGGCCGAGCCGCATGATCAGGGCCAGGGCGATGCCGATGCGGCGGGTGCGCTGGCGGTGCTCGGGCGGCAGTTTGTTCGACAGGATCGAGATGAAGATCAGATTGTCGATGCCGAGCACGACCTCCATGACCACGAGGGTGATCAGGGCCGCCCAGGCGGCGGGGTCGGTGAAGAGTGCGGCTATTTCGGTCATGGGTTCGAGATACGGCAGCCGGAGAAGCCGCGCCAGAATTTTCGCCGGGCTGCAGCGCGTCAGGGCGCCGCGCCGGACCGGCGCCTCTGGACCCGGCCCGCGGGCTCGCCTAGCCAAGAAACAGCATTCAACTTTATCAGGTGAAGCGTGCCCTCAGGTCTTGCCGCCCTTCTCGACGACGTCGCCACCATCGCCAAGATGGCGGCGGCCTCCGTCGACGACGTGTCCGCCGCCGCCGGCCGCGCCAGCATGAAGGCCGCCGGGGTCGTGGTCGACGACGCCGCGGTGACGCCGGGCTACGCGATGGGTTTTTCCCCCGCCCGCGAGCTGCCGATCATCCGCAAGATCGCCGTCGGCTCGTTGAAGAACAAATTCCTGATCCTTCTGCCGGGCGCGCTGCTGATCAGCGCCTTCGCGCCCTGGGCGCTGACGCCGCTGCTGATGGCCGGCGGGGCCTATCTGTGTTTCGAGGCGGCCGAGAAGCTGTGGGGCAATCTGGCGGGACATGGGCAGGGCGAGAAGGCGCCCGACGAGCTGGCGCTGTCATCCGAGGAGCAGGAAAAGAAGATGGTCGGGTCGGCGATCCGCACGGACCTGATCCTGTCGGCCGAGATCACCGCCATCGCCCTGGCCGACCTGGCCGAGCGCCCGCTGGCGACCCAGGCGGCGGCGCTGGCCCTGGTCGGCCTGCTGATCACCGTGGCGGTCTATGGCGCCGTGGCCCTGATCGTGAAGATGGACGATATCGGCCTGCATCTGGCCGAGCGCCGCTCGGCCTCGGCCCGGGCGCTGGGCCGCGGCCTGGTCCACGCCATGCCGATGGTGCTGGGCGGACTGGCGACGATCGGGACGGCGGCGATGCTGTGGGTCGGCGGCGGAATCCTCGTCCACGGTCTGCATGAGTACCATTTCGGGCCCCTGCCGGGGCTGATCGAGGGGCTGGGACAGGCCGCCGGAGGGGTGCCGCTGGTCGGGCCCGTGACCGGATGGGTGGCGACCGCCGCCGCCTCGGCGGTCGTAGGCCTCGTGGTCGGCGGCGCGGTCGTGGCGATCCTGCATTTCATTCCCCGCAAGCGCGCCGCCCACTGAGCGACGGGATCGCAGGGCGCGGGTTCAGCGCTCGACCGGAACCAGGTCGGCGACCACCGGGAAATGGTCCGAAATGACCCGGCCGCCGAAGGAGTGGGTCAGCACGCCGAAGCGCTCGACCGCCAGACCGGCGCCGACGAAGACGTGGTCGATGGCCACGCCCTGGTTGTCGTTGGCGATGTCGAAGGCGTTGAAGGTGCCGGCGGGGCCGAAGTCGACCGGGCTGAGGGCGCGGGCGTCGCGCAGGCCGGAGGCGATGATGCGCTCATAGGGCGGCGTGCCGGGGCCGGTGTTGAAGTCGCCCATCAGCACGATGTCGGCGGCGGCGCCCTCGACCTCGGCCGGGGCCAGACCGGAGACCAGTTCGGCGCACTGTTCGCGGGCGACGACGCCGACGTGGTCGAAATGGGTGTTGCGCACGTCCAGCAGCCGACCGTCGCGGCGGTCGCGCAACAACACCCGGGTGATGGTGCGCGGATAGGCGGCGTCCCAGCCCTTTGACGGAACCGCCGGCGTCGGCGAGCACCAGAAGGTCTCGGCCTGCACCCGCTCATAGCGGTCGCGCTTCCAGAACAGGGTGGTGGTTTCGCCGACCGGACCGCCGTCGTCGCGGCCGACGCCGTAGCGGTCATAGGCCGGCAGCTGATCGGCGAGCCAGCCGACCATGGCGGAATGGGCCTCCTGCACGCCGAGCAGGTCGGGGTCGAGGAAGGCGATCTGGTCGGCCATGTGCGGGCGCCGCTCGCTCCAGGTCGGATTGTCGGAGGGCACGTCGACGCGGATGTTGTAGCTCATCACCCGGAACGCGGCGGGGTCGTGGGCGAGGGCGGCGGGGGCGACGGCCAGCGCGGCGGCGGCGGCGAGGGCGGGGAGGATGCGCGGAAGGGTCATGGCGCCGATCTTCGCGCCCCGGCCCCCGTCCCGCCACGTCAATTCGCGTTACGCTGCGGCGGACCGCCTCGGTTGCGGTCGGGGGGTTAGGGTGCTATCAGGCGCCCGGCTGAGCCGGAGGGTGCGTCGCAAGACGTTTCTGCGGCGTGCTTTCTTCAAGCATTTCAGGCCTTTGACCGGCGCGCACTCCGCCGCCGGTCGACAACCCGAACGCTAACCCGCGCGGACCATACAGTGGCTGACGATTACAGGACGACGGAAGTCGGCGAGCGCTATGCACAGGCGCTGTTCGACCTCGCTGACGAGACGGGCGCGCTGGAGGCCGTGCGCGCCGATCTGAAGTCGCTGCGCGCCGCGTGGAACGACAGCGCCGACCTGCGCCGTCTGGCCACCTCGCCGGTGATCGCCGCCGAGGACCAGCAGAAGGGCCTGGTCGCCATCGCCGACGCGGCGAAGTTCAACGGCGTGACCCGCAACTTCCTCGGGCTGCTGGGCCAGAACGGCCGGGCGCGCGATCTGCCGGGCGTGATCGCCGGCTTCGACAAGCTGTATGCGAAGAAGACGGGCGTGGTCGCCGCCGAGGTCGTCTCGGCCCAGCCGCTGAGCGCCGCCCAGATGAAGTCCATCCAGTCCGCCCTGCGCGCCTCGCTGGGCAAGGACCCGGAAATGACCGCCCGCGTCGATCCGTCGATCCTGGGCGGACTCAAGGTCAAGGTGGGGTCGAAACTGTTCGACGCCTCGCTGAAGACCAAGCTCGACCAGATGAAGTTCGCCCTCAAGCGGGCCTGACCCCAACATTCGCGGCTCCGACGGGGTCGCGCTGACAAGACGATAACAGAGAGCCTGTCATGGACATCCGCGCCGCCGAAATCTCGGCCATTCTCAAGTCGCAGATCGCCAATTTCGGCGTGGAAGCGGACGTCTCGGACGTCGGCCAGGTGCTGTCGGTCGGCGACGGCATCGCGCGCATCCACGGTCTGGACAACGTCCAGGCCGGCGAGATGATCGAATTCCCCAAGGCCGGCGTGAAGGGCATGGCCCTGAACCTCGAGCGTGACAACGTCGGGGCGGTGATCTTCGGCGCCGACGCCGCCATCGCCGAGGGCGATGAAGTCCGCCGCCTCGGCGAGATCGTGGACGTGCCGGTCGGCAAGGGCCTGCTGGGCCGGGTCGTCAACCCGCTGGGCGAGCCGATCGACGGCAAGGGCCCGATCCAGTTCACCGAGCGCCGCCGGGTCGACGTCAAGGCCCCGGGCATCATCCCGCGCAAGTCGGTGCATGAGCCGATGCAGACCGGCCTGAAGGCGATCGACACCCTGATCCCCGTCGGCCGCGGCCAGCGCGAGCTGATCATCGGCGACCGTCAGGTCGGCAAGACCGCCGTGGCCGTCGACACCATCCTGAACCAGAAGAGCACCAACGCCGCCGCGGCGTCGGAAGGCGAGAAGCTGTACTGCATCTACGTCGCCATCGGCCAGAAGCGCTCGACCGTGGCCCAGATCGTCAAGACGCTCGAGGAGCGCGGCGCCCTGGACTACACCATCGTCGTCGCCGCCACGGCCTCGGAGCCGGCCCCG
>DASRXE010000185.1:0-3606 GCA_035654315.1 Brevundimonas sp. | reverse complement strand
GTTGTCGCCCAGATACAGCTTGTGCGCGCCCAGCTGCGGCCCGCCGAAGTCGGCGGTCCGCATGTCCGGGTGATCGGCCTCGAGCCGCTCGGCGGCGGCCCCGAGCACGGCGGGGTCGGCGGCGAAGCCGGCCCGCGCCTCGGGGTGTTTCAGCGCGATCCAGTCGTTCTCGAACACCAGCAGCGAGCCCGTCAGCCCGAACACGATGAGCAACAGCGACAGGATTGCTCCGGCCCAGGCGTGGATGATGCGCAGGGCCGCGATCATGCTCAAAACCGGCGGGTCACGCCGAGCGTCACCGTGCGGCCGCGCCCGGCGAAGTAGCTCTCGTGGTCGCCTGCGCGGGTGGTGTCGGAATTGTACGAGATGTAGTCCTCGTCCAGCAGGTTCTGGACGCCGAGGCTGACGTCGCCGAAGCCGGCGCGCCAGACCGCGATGGCGTCGACCAGGTCGTAGCCTTCGAACTCGTTTTCGACCGGCTGACCCTCGAACTCGCGCGCAAAATAGCGCCCGGCCTGCAGGCGCAGGGACAGGGCGTCGGTCAGGTCGGTCTCGGCCCACAGCAGCAGGCGGTCGGGTGAGATATTGGCGCCGTCGAGATCCTGGTCGACTTCGCCGTCATCGTCGGTGTCGCTGCGGCCTTCGAGGCGGGCATAGGCTCCGCCGAGGCGGATCGTGTCGCTGAGGGCGTAGCGGGCGCTGAGCTCGACGCCCTCGATCTCGGTGGCCTCGCGGGCCACCTCGTAGACGCCGTTGACCAGCACCAGCCGCGCGCCCTTGTCGGTCTCCGAGCGGAAAGCGGCGATTGCGGCGTCGAAATCGCCCCGGGTTAGTTCCAGCCCGATCTCGTAGTTGTCGGTGATGACCGGCGAGATATCGAGGAAGGTGTCGACGTCCTGCCCCGGCGTGTTGATGCCGCGCAGCACCCGGCCGACGTCAGCCATGCTGAAACCCTGGGCATAGGAGCCGTAGGCCTTCAGGCCCGGAACCACCTCGAAGGTCGCGCCGAAATTGGTCAGCAGTTCCTCGAAGCCCGGCTCGCCGCCGTCGACCTGCTGACCGCCGTACGAGGCCAGGGTCTGGAAATCGTCGACGATCAGGGTGACCGTCTCGTAGCGCAACCCGCCGGATAGGTTAATCCGCCCGTCCATCAGCCGCTGGTTCAACTGGACGAAGGGGGCGAGGCTTTCGTAGCGGGTCTCCGGCACCCAGTCGCGGCCCGTCAGCACCAGGCCCTGCCAGGTGGTGTCGCGCAGCGCGTCAAGGCCTATGAGGGCGCTGAGGCCGGACACGGGGGCGATCTCGCCCTGCCAGTCCAGCTTGAAGCCGAGCTTCTCGGAATTGTTGGCCGACTGGTCGAACAGGGTTCCGATCGGCGCGATGGACGCGTCCTGGAAGGTGCCGAACGTCCCGCCGCCGAACACGCCCGAATAGTCGTGGGCGTAGAGCTGGGCGCGCAGCGTGCCGCCGAGGACGTTGCTGTCGGTGTAGCTGAGGGCGGCGGAACTGACGTCGTTCGATGGCTGAATGCCGGGGGCGTCGCCACGCGCCGAGGTGGTCGGCAGACCGATGTCCCGGTCGCCGGGGATCATGATGTAGTCGCCGTCGCCCTCAAGTTCGAAGTGATTGACCATCAGCTCGAGGCGGCGGTCGTCCGTCAGGTCGAAGCCGGCCTTGCCGAACAGGGACCAGCTGACACTGTCCTGCAGGTCGCCCTGGGCGCCATCGACGCCAACCCGGCGATCGCCGCCGTCATAGTAAGCGCCGCGGGTCTCGTACGCCGCGCCGGTGGTGAGGTCGAGGCGGCCGAAGTCCTGGCCGACGATGCCAGCCAGCTTGCCGCCGACGCTGTCGCCGAACACGCTGTCGTCGAAGGTGGTCAGGCCCTGGACGCGGCCCGAGGGGCCGGCGCCCTCGGCTGGCGGCGCGGTGGTGACGTAGTTGACCACGCCGCCGGTGGCGCCGACGCCCTGGATCGCGTTGGAGCCGAAGATGACCTCGACCCGGTCGATGAAGAAGGGATCGATGGTGAAACCGTCGCGGCTGTCGTCGCGCAGCGGAGTCGACTGGGGCACGCCGTCGACGAGGAACAGGGGCGAGCGGCCGCGCAGTGTCTCGCCCGCGCCGGACAGCTTCTGACGGGTCGGCGAAAAGGACGGGATCAGCGCCGCCACAGTCTCGACGGCCGAGGCGCCGAGCGCGCTTTGCTGGGCGATTTCCGCCTCGCCGATGAGCTCGACCGTGCTGGGCATGGCCGAGCGCGGCAACTGGGTTCGCGCGGCGGTGACGATGACCTCATCGAGCGTCGCGGCGGATTCGGCCTGCTGGGCCAGCGCGGGCGTGGCGACCGCGAGGGACAGGAGCGAAACGGACAGCAGCAGACGAGAGGACAAGACGCACACCCGGACGTTGGAGGAACAGGGGGCGTCCTCCAACATGTCCGCACTTGCAAGTCAATCGCAGTTGCAGTGACGGCCGGCCAAAGAAGAGCCCCCGCCGGCCAGGCCGGCGGGGTTGAGCGACCATTCAGACGGCCGTCTCGTCTAGCTCAGGACGACGATGGCGACGCGCCGGTTCTGGGCCCGGCCCTCGGGGGTGTCATTGGAGGCGACGGGGGCCTCCTCGCCGTAGGAGATGGTCGCCATGCGGTTCAGGGCGATGCCGTCGCGGCTGAGGAAGCGACGAACCGCCTCGGCCCGGGCCTCGCCCAGTTCCTCATTGTATTCCTCGTCGCCAGTAGCGTCGGTGTGGCCCTGGATCTCGAGGTAGACGTTGCGGTTCTCGGCCTTGAGCCGCTGGGTCAGTTCCGCCAGCCGCGCCTCCGCCTCGGGCGACAGGGCGTGCTCGTCAGTCGGGAACTTCATGGAGTCGTCGGAGAGCACCACCTCATAGAGGAACTTTCCTTCCGCGAGTTTGTGGGCGGCGTTGGCGCGGGCCAGCGCCTCGCCGGCGAGACCTTCGACGCCGGTGACGCGGGTGTCGACCACCTCCACCTGGTCGCGCACGAACCGATGGCTGGCGCAGCCGCTGGCGGCGAAGCCGAGCGCGAGGACCGCGCCGGTCAAGGCGGCCGTTCTGAAAGTCGATCTGCTGTTCAAGATAAGTCTCCTGTGAATCCCCGAACGTTCAGCTAGCGAAGCGGTCACGGCGGAGTGATGTCCCGTCCGGGGCGAGAAAATGTCAGCTTGACCATAAGCAATGGTGCACACGCCACGATCCTGACGCGAGTGGATGATCTTCAAAGCAAAGCAACAAATCTGCGGATGCATTCGGAAAAGCATGCCTGTACAGAACGCGGATCGTGGAGTGCTGAAATCCCGGCGGCGACGGCGAAGTTGGCTATTGGCGATCGTGGTCAGCGTCAGCTTGCATCTGGCTCTGCTGGCGGTGGTGATTCTGACCCGACCGGCCGCCGCGCCCTTCGTCCCGCCCGTTTCGGCGCCCGCCCCGGTCGAGGTCACTTTGTTCCGCCAGCCGCCGCCGGTCCCCAAACAGCGCAGCGAAGCCCCGGTCGAGGGGGGATCGTCTGCGCCGCCTTCGCCGGCCGAGGCCGCGCCCGACCCGCCGCCGGCGCCGCCCCGGCCCGCCCCGCCGCGCCCGGCCCCC
>DASRXE010000184.1:0-2791 GCA_035654315.1 Brevundimonas sp. | reverse complement strand
TCGGGTCCATCGGCGTCGGCTCGATCTCTGCGGCCTGGCGGGGCGCCGCGGCGAGCGGGGTCAGCGCCGGCCCCTCCACCTCGCGCCCGAAGGTGGCGAGCGCCTGCACCGCCGGCCGATCCGGCTGCCCGCCCAGCACCGAGGCGTAGGCGACGTTGCGCCCGCCCCGGGCCAGGGCCGGCACAAAGCTCGCGTCTTCGAAGCGGGCGGCGGCCAGATACTGGACGGTCAGGGTCTTCAGCGGCGTCTCGATGCCCAGCCCCTGCCGCGCCGCGCCGGCCGCCAGCGCCGCCATCAGGCCGCCGAACGGCGCGCCCTTCTCCGACGGCGCCGACAGCGGGGCGTTGGAGAAGTCGCCCGACAGCCGCGCCGTCAGGCCGCCCGCGCCGTCATCGGTCAGGGTCAGGGCCTCGGCGAGGGTCTGCTGGGTCATGCGTCCGGCATATCGTGAGCGAAAGACGGGCGGAAGGCCGAAACCTCCCGCCCCAGTCGAGGGATCCGGAAACGCCGCAGCGTGTCCGTAGCGAAACAAGACTGACCTAGTACGTTCAGATTGGCAACCCTCTTGCCAAAAGCCTGACGCGGGGTCACTTTCCAGCGCATGGGACGCACCGCCGACTATTCTCGCCAGAGCTGTTCGATCGCCGCCACGCTCGAGGTCATCGGCGATCCGTGGACCCTGCTGGTCATCCGCGACGCCTTCAACGGCGTCAGCCGCTTCGAACAGTGGCAGGAGCGGCTGGGCGTGGCCCGCAACGTCCTCGCCGCCCGCCTCAAGTCGCTGGTCCAGCACGGGGTGCTTGAGCCG
The DNA here is from genome assembly GCA_035654315.1 of Brevundimonas sp. Classification (GTDB taxonomy): domain Bacteria; phylum Pseudomonadota; class Alphaproteobacteria; order Caulobacterales; family Caulobacteraceae; genus Brevundimonas. Next base: position 1,983 of record DASRXE010000184.1, on the reverse strand, counting down.
CACCTCTATTCCGAGCGGCCGCCGCGCAAGGAGTACCGGCTGACCGCCAAGGGCAAGGACCTGTACGGCGTTCTGGTCACCCTGCACGGCTGGGGCGCCAAGCACGTCTATTGCAGCGCCGACGCGGGCGTCTCCATGACCCACAAGACCTGCGGCCACGAGCTGACGCCGCGCATCGCCTGCGGCTGCTGCGGCGAACTGGTCAAGCCGCGCGACATCCAGCTGAACCTGGCCGAGAACCGTCCCACCGTCGGCGAGATGATGCCCCGCGAACCGGTCGGCGAAGAGGCCGCCTGAGCTTGCGCTCCGCATCCAAACAGCCGATCTAGCCGTCCGATTTTCCCAAGCGTTTCCCAAGGCCCCGTCATGTCCGATCCGATCGTCATCTGCTCCTTCGCCCGCACCCCGATGGGCGGCTTCCAGGGCGCCCTGTCCGGCGTGAAGGCGACCGAGCTGGGCGCGACGGCGGTGAAGGCGGCGGTGGAGCGGGCCGGAATCGATCCCGAGAAGATCGAGCAGATCTACATGGGCTGCGTGCTGCCGGCCGGGCTGGGCCAGGCCCCGGCGCGTCAGGCGGCGATCGGCGCCGGTCTGGGCCGCCACGTCGAGGCGACGACGGTCAACAAGATGTGCGGCTCGGGCCTGCAGGCGGTGATGATGGCCTCCGACGCCCTGACGGCCGGCAGCGCCGACGTCATCGTGGCCGGCGGCATGGAGAGCATGACCGGCGCGCCCTATCTGATGAACAAGCACCGCGGCGGGGCCCGCATCGGCCACGACGTCATCGTCGATTCGATGATGATGGACGGGCTGGAGGACGCCTATGCCCCCGGCAAGCCGATGGGCTCGTTCGCCGAGGATACGGCCGGGACCTATCAGTTCAGCCGCGAGGCCCAGGACGCCTACGCCATCGAGAGCCTGACCCGGGCCCGCAACGCCATCGCCTCGGGCGCCTTCAAGGCCGAGATCACTCCGGTCGAGGTCAGCACCCGCAAGGGCGCCGTGACGGTCAGCGAGGACGAACAGCCCGGCAAGGCCATGCCGGAGAAGATTCCCGGCCTGAAGCCAGCCTTCGCAAAGGACGGCACCATCACGGCCGCCTCCTCGGCCTCCATCTCTGACGGCGCGGCCGCCGTGGTCATGACCCGCGAGAGCGTGGCCAGGGCGCTGGGCCTGCCCATCGTGGCCCGTATCGTCAGCCATTCGGCCCACGCCCACGAGCCGGGCCTGTTCACCACCGCCCCGGTGCCGGCGATGCAGAAGGCGCTGAAGAAGGCCGGCTGGTCGGCCGAAGACGTCGACCTGTGGGAGATCAACGAGGCCTTCGCCGTGGTGCCGATGATCGCCATGCAGGAGCTGGGCATTGAGCACTCGAAGCTCAACGTGAACGGCGGGGCGACGGCCCTGGGCCACCCGATCGGCGCCTCGGGCGCCCGCGTCCTCGCCACCCTGCTGGCCGCCCTGCAGGCCCGCGGCGGCAAGAAGGGCGTCGCCAGCCTGTGCATCGGCGGCGGCGAGGCCGTGGCCATGGCGGTCGAGCTGGCCTAGGCCCGCATCGCTCCTCGCGGTCTCCCCCCTTCGTCATCCTCCGGCGAGCGCAGCGAGACCGGGGGACCCAGCGGCGCCGAAGGCGATCTGTTCAGGCAGGTTGTCGTGAACAGCGGCGCTCCCGACAGGGTCGCGCTCACGCGCGCCGCTGGGTCCCCCGGTCTGCGCGGCTGCGCCGCTTGCCGGAGGATGACGATAGCAGGGCGTGACGCTGTGCTTACAGTTCGCGGATCTATAGTCGGGTTCAGCAGAAAATATCCGGCCTTTCCAACCACATCCCCTTTTCTCAACCCGTTCTTCCCGCCGCAGGAAGACCCCGGTGCATACTCCACCCCATCCCGTCGGACGGGGAGGGCGTCGGATCCACGCTTCTCGATGACGGCGGGCTGTGGTCGAGCGATGAAGCCCGGGCGAAGGAGAGTTCGGGGGTCCTCG